>NZ_JAUBQB010000071.1:0-37701 GCF_036701035.1 Microcoleus sp. Pol7_B2
TGCACTTTATTCTCGATCACGCGCTCGAAACCTTTCGCGACGCAATATGCACTCGATTATTCAGCAAGCCCTAAATAACAGAGAGCGTGCCGCTGATTGCTATCTTTAATTGAGGCGATCGCCTCAATTAGTCGCTGCTCAAATTCTCGACGGTTGATTAAACCCGTCAGAGCATCGTGACTGGCTTCCCAAGAGAGTTGACGAGCATGATTGCGCGATTCCGTAACATCATGAAAGACGATGACTGCCCCGATAATTTGACCTTGGCAGTCTCGAATCGGTGCTGCTGAGTGTTCAATGGCATACTCCGTCCCATCGCGCGCAATCAGTTTAGTATGGTTAGCTAAGCCCACAATTCGCTTCTCCAACAGAGCCTTGTCGATCGGATTCTCTACTGGCTTTCGCATTACTTCATTAACAATTTCAAAGACTGTAGACAGGGGTAGTCCCTGAGCCTCATGAGCCTTCCAGCCTGTTAGTTGCTCAGCGATAGGATTGAAAAATCGCACATTACCTTGAGCATTGGTAGTAATAACTGCATCACCAATCGATTGGAGAGTCACTTGAGCGAGTTCTTTTTCGGCAAAGAGGGACGCTTCGAGACGTTGGCGTTCTTCGATTTCTCTCAAGAGACGTCAATTCTGCTCTTGGAGGCTTTGTTGCAACCGTCGGATGGTTAGGTGAGTTTCGACACGAGCTAATACTTCTTCGACTTGAAACGGCTTAGCAATATAATCTACGCCACCAACAGCCAGCCCCTGAACCTTATTGAAAGTTGCATTGAGAGCACTCAAAAAAATTATCGGAATGCCTGCGGTTTTCTCGTCATATTTTAATTGTTTACAAACTTCATAGCCATCCAAATCGGGCAATTTAATGTCTAGTAAAATTAGTTCCGTCCATGGCGATCGGGCGGCTCGGATCGCCATTTCACCTGTTGTGACACTGCGAACTTTATAACCATGTGCGCTCAAAGTACGGCCCAGAAGACGCAGGTTATCAGGCAGAGCGTCAACAATTAAAATATTGCCTCGGTAGTTGGTAGCTGGATCGCTAACTCTATCGCTAGTTCTCTCGATAATCCTACTCCTTTCCATAGTTTATTGCCCGAGGACTATAAGCCTATGAATAAGAGTATAGTTGAATTATTAGGTTATAAACTCACTTTACGCAGAAAGAAGTCCTGCGATCGCAGAGTTCTAGGAGTGGCACGCTGGCACAGCCCCTACAATATCTGACTTGTTGAGGTAGGAATAATCCCCCCGTGGTTGCCCTTCTTCGTTTCGGGTAACATGAGGAGAAGATTTTTGCAACCCAAGCAGCCGATTTATGAACAAGCACATTTCTTAAAGGGCAAGTCTACTCGTCATTGCGATCGGATGTCTCGTGCTGCTGGGTTGGCAATTTGACATCTCCGTACTCAACAGTGATTTTCCCGGTATGACTTCTATGATGAAGCGGGCAATGGCAGAACTCAATCGCTAAGCACTTCAGCACTCATTAATAATGCAGGTTAGATATGATTACACAAGTTTTTGAGACAGGAGGATTCATTCCTCATGGTCACTGCTATCTCTGGCAAACAAACTTAGTAGGATTACATATTTTATCCGATGGTTTAATCGCTTTAGCTTACTACTCCATCCCCATCATGCTAATCTACTTTGTGCGACAGCGGCAAGATACTCCATTTCAGAAAGTATTTTTTCTGTTTGGCGCTTTTATAATTGCCTGGGGTACAACTCATATCATGGAAATTTGGACGCTTTGGTTTCCTACTTATTGGCTTTCTGGAGGACTTAAAGCTATTACTGCTCTGATTTCTATATATACTGCATCTGAGCTAGTGTTTTTAATTCCATCAGCCTTAGCTTTACCTAGTCCAGCTCAACTTATTGTGGCAAATCAAGTCTTAGAGAAGGATATCAATGAGCGCCAGCGGGCTGAAAACGAACAGTTTGATAATGGAATTGAGGTTTAAGGTGATAGCAGTCATTGTTATTTACCTGCTGTTTGTAGGAACTTGATTAAGAATTAAAAATGACTAATCCCCTTTTTAATTCTTAATTCTTAACTTCTAATTCTACTGCAATTGCTTGATTCTGTTGAGCGCGTCTAGATACGCACTCGTTCTTCCGCCTTGCTTGTAAAGTTCTGCGGCTTTTTGAAAGTCAGCAATTGCTTGCGGTTTGTTGTTGTTGTTTTCGAGGCGGGCTAGAGCCCGGTTGTAGTAGGCGTCAGCAAAGCCGGGATTGGCTTCGATCGCCCGCGTGTATGCTGGAATCGGGTTAGTGCGTGTCTCGGGAGTGCTGGCGATGGTGATGGCATTACCAATATTGAAATGCAATTCCGGGGTGTTGTTGGGTTTGAAAGAGAGTGCTTTGTTGAAATCCTCGATCGCCTCGAAAGTAGATCCCTCATCTAAGTGCACCAGTCCTCGAAAATAAAAGGCCTCAGCGTCTTTTGGGTTGAGGGTGGATAGGGGAACTGCGGTAGGGCGAGAATTGTCTACTTTCAAATCGGATTTGTTCATTCCCGCCGCCGCCAGTTTCGCCATAAAAGTATTGATCGGAACTGCTGCATTAAATCCCGTTTTAATCGGGGCGACTTCGCCGGAACTGGTTTGAGCAAAACCGAATTCCCCTTGTCCGTGTAAACCGATGACTCGGCCTTCGGAGTCAAAAACTGGGCCGCCACTCATGCCGCTCCAAGTTACGGCCTGATACCGCAAAGTGTAACCTTCCGGGCGGTTGCGGGGGCGGCTGGTAACGAGTCCGGGAGAGAGTTCGGGTTCTCGTTCCGCGCCGAAAAGTCCGCCGGTAGCCGGATAGCCGTAAACGAAGATTTGAGTGCCGATGACAGCTTGATCGGAATCGGCGATCGTCGCGACTGGATAGTCTTCTGGGCTTTCAAATTTGACTACGGCTAAATCCGCCTCTGTTTCGGCTGTTTGCAGCCCGGTGACAGAGGTTGCTTGATAGTTTTTGCCTGTGGAGGTGCGAACTGTGTATTTGAGATCGGGTTTTTCGACGACGTGGTTGACTGTTAAAATTGTGTAAGTTTTGCCGTTTTTGGCAATAATTACGCCGGAACCGTCTCCTAGGGAACTGTTAACTTGCACTGTCACCGGCCCGGCAATGTTGGCGACTTGTTCGGGAGTTTTGGCTATCGCACTTTGGCTGATGATTATGGTTAGGGCAGCCGTAGTTCCTGCTAGCAAGGTGGTTAAGGTGTCGAAACGGGAAAAATTTACGTTCATGGTAGTTGCTGATTATATTAATTACCCTAGTTGGAAATTCAAACATCAAAATGAATAGCTTCATTTTGATGTTTAAACTCTTAAAGGCTAAGTTTATTGCAACTGTTTGATTCTGCTGAGCGCGTCTAGATACGCACTTGTTCGGCCGCCTTGCTTGTAAAGTTCTGCTGCTTTTTGAAAGTCGGCCATTGCTCGCGGTTTGTTGTTGTTTTCAAGGTAAGCTAAAGCTCGGTTGTAGTAGGCGTCGGCAAAACCGGGATTGGCTTTGATCGCCTGCGTGTATGCTTCCATAGCGCTGGGCGCGCGGGTTGTCTCGATGCTGGCGAGAAGAGTGCGGGCATTGCCGATGTTGAAATGCAATTCAGGAGTGTAGTTGGGCTTGAAAGTGAGTGCTTTGTAGAAATCATCGATCGCCCCCGAAGGATTGTCTTGATCTAACCGCGAAAGTCCTCGAAAATAATAAGCTTGGGCGTCTTGCGGATTGGCGGTGGATACGGGGCCTTGATTTGCGGGAGTATTGTCTACTTTCAACTCGGATTTGTTTATTCCCGCCGCCACTAGCTTGGCGATAAATGTATTGATGGGAACTGCTGCGTTAAATCCGGTTTTAATCGGGGCGACTTCGCCGGAACTGGTTTGAGCAAAACCGAATTCCCCTTGTCCGTGTAAACCGATGACTCGGCCTTCGGAGTCAAAAACTGGACCGCCACTCATGCCGCTCCAAGTTACGGCCTGATACCGCAAAGTGTAACCTTCCGGGCGGTTCCCCGGGCGGCTGGTAACGAGTCCGGGAGAGAGTTCGGGTTCTCGTTCCGCGCCGAAAAGTCCGCCCGTCGCGGGATAGCCGTAAACGAAGATTTGAGTGCCGATGACGGCTTGATCGGAATCGGCGATCGTCGCGACTGGATATTCTTCGGGACTTTCAAATTTGACTACGGCTAAATCCGGGTCAGTTTCGGCGGTTTGCAAACGGGTGACGGAGGTTGCTTGATAGTTTTTGCCTTTAGACGTGCGAACGGTGTATTTCACGTCTGCTTTTTCTACGACGTGGTTGACTGTTAAAACTGTGTAAGTTTTGCCTGTTTTGGCAATAATTACCCCAGAACCGTCTCCGAGGGAACTGTTAATTTGTACAGTCAGCGGCCCAGCAATGCTGGCGACTTCTTGGGGAGTTTTGGCGATCGCACTTTGGCTGATGACTATAGTTAAGGCTGCGGTAGTTCCTGCTAGCAGGGTGCTTAAGGTGTCGTAACGAGAAAAATTTATATTCATGGCTATTGCTAATTAGTAGTTGGGTAGCGGGATTTGGGGAAGAAAGGGCGATCGGCGGTTTGTGCTTTTTTTTGTTTAGTTTTATTACTGATTTGACGCAAAGGAGCTCGGCTTTGTTCTTTAGTGATAATTTTACTCGCTTTTTTGTTCCGCGATTCGCTATTTTAATGTAGGGTGAGTACGCCGCACCTTACTTAATCTCAATGAAGGCTGCCAAAATTACTTATTAAAACTCAAAGGTACATGACTCGAAATCGGTGGTTAGTTCTTCCTTAGTCATGGTTCCCGGTGCGACTCGCATGACTAAATTATATACTCCATCGTGGGTCAAATTCAGAGCGCAACCATTCAAACGTAAAAAGGGATATGTCACTGCAAAAGCCGTTCGTTTATTGCCGTCAATAAAGGGATGATTCATCGCTATTTGATAGAGATAGGCGGCAGCTTGTTAGCTAATCGTTGGATGGAAAAAATCTCCGCCAAAAGTTGCTTGTGGCTCACCCAAAGCCGACTCCAACAAGCCTTCATCTCTAACGCCGGGAGTGCCACCAAAGCTAGAAATCTGGTCTGCATGAAGTTCTTGCACTTCATCTAGAGAGAAAAATTTAGGAGTTGGCAAGGCGACGGTAAACCTCATCTCGTTCTTTGTTAGATGCTAGGTAAGCGTTCCAAACATTACTTTTTTCTGATTTTACAGGCTGTTTTGCCTGCAGGGTTAGTACAAAATCCAGCACTTCTTTCAACATAGTTTCTGGTACTTGGTCGAGTTCTTGAAGAAGTTTGTCTTTTGCGGTCATGTTTCTTTCCTCCTAGTTATTTTACAACTATTTTTTCCGAATTGATAAAAGTCTTGCAACCTAGAGATTGTACGCGAGCATCTGTAGGGACACGGCAGTGCCGTGTCCTTACTTACTTTTTTAAATTGGTATTACAACCATTTTACAAGCTACAGATTAGATAATTAACGGCTGCCCGCTCGCAGTTACGAACTTTGATATTCTGCAACCCATTCAACGATCGCCTCAGTCAATCCATCTAAGGTATATTCTTTGGCTTCCACATCTAACTTACCCAATAAATTCTGACAACTTTTGGAAGTTTCAGGGCCGATCGATGCGATGCAAACGTTTTCCAACCAATCCTTAGACAGGGACAATTTTGGGCTTTGTTGTATGAGATTGCAAAAGTTATGTACGGTTTTGGAACTGGCAAATGTTATGATATTTACGGCTTGATTTTGGAGTGCGGATAAGGCGAGCGTATCGATTGTTTCGGGACAGCAAGATTGGTAAGCTGGCACTTCTATTACTTGCGCTCCTTTGGCAGTGAATTCTTTAACTAAAACTTCTCTGCCGCCGCTTTCTACTCTGGGAAATAGAATCTTGCAGTTTTGCAAGTTATCGGGGAAGTTATCGACTAGGGAATCGGCGACAAAGTTCGGGGGAATAAAGTCTGCTTGTAGAGAGTGCGATCGCAAACTTTCTGCTGTTTTTTTACCGACAACTGCGATTTTAATGCCAAACAAGCTGCGGGCGTCTTTGCCTTTTGCTTGTAATCGTTGAAAAAAGCAGTCTACAGCGTTGTGGGAAGTGAGAATTAACCAGTGAAAGCTTGACAATTGTGCGATCGCACTGTCTAATGGTTCCCAAGTGGACGGCGGCCCAATTACCAAGGCGGGCATTTCGATCACGCGGGCTCCTTGTTGCTGGAGTCGATCGCTAAATTCAGCCGACTGAGAAACTGATCGCGTGACTAAAATTGTTTTTCCTGCTAGTGGCAATTTGCTGTTGCTAGCGGTGACTGGTGTATCGATCATATTTGTGCTTTCTGGCTGGATTAAATATTCGCGCAATCTAACTACTTCCCCAATTACGATCACGCAAGGCGACAGAGATTGACCTGCTGTTTGCTGTACAATGTTGGAGAGAGTACCGAGCCAAATTTGCTGTTCGGGGCGGCCACAATCTCGGATAATGGCGATCGGAGTTTGGGTCGATCGTCCGTGCTTTTGCAATTGCCAAATTATCTCGCTTAAATTGCGCCCTCCCATCAATATTACCAAAGTTTCTATCTGCACTAATGCTTCCCATTCCAAAGCATCCGGTTCATGGGCGCTCATCACTGCAAAACAGCGACTCATTACCGGATCTGTGAGGGTAATTCCTGCTAGTAAAGGTGCGGCTAATGCGGAAGATATTCCGGGTATTACTTCAAACTCGCAGCCGGCTGTGATTAATGCTTGAATTTCGGAACTAGAACGACCAAAAATAAACGGATCGCCACTTTTTAAGCGGATCACTTTTTTTCCTAATTGGCAATTTTCTACCAGCAAACGGTTGATTTCTTGCTGCTGGGTGGAAGGTTTGCCGCCGCGTTTCCCAACTTGGATTTTTCGACAAGTTGCTGGGATTAATTCGAGTTGGGGGATGTCGATGAGAGCATCGTAGATTAAGACTTCGGCTTGGGATAGCAGTTTGTGCGATCGCACTGTCATCAAGTTACAATCTCCGGGTCCCGCACCGACTAGATAAACTTTCCCTTTTTGGTTTTTCACAATTCCTCCTCGATAGTATAGTTTTATTAATATTGCTAGCCTATAGTAAGGTACGCATGGTGCACCCTACACTATAGTAAGGCGCGCCGAGGCGCACCCTACGTTATACTCAGCAGTTTGATTGTATAATAAAAGCTATTTATGCAGATTATCATCATCACCGCCGCCGATGCAAATTACTTTGAATTGGTGCAAGGTACTATTTTATCGGTGCGGGAAAAACCAGAGGGTGAAAATGTGGCGATCGGCTTTTTCGATCTCGGCTGCACTCCCCAACAGTTGCAGTGGCTGGAAACACAAGTTAATATCATTCAAAAGCCGGATTGGGACTTTGACTTTCCTGGCAGAAATGAATCTCCCGAACATTTAAAAGGACTATTAGTTAGACCTTGTTTGCGAAAATACTTTCCCAATTTTGATATATACCTTTGGATTGATGCGGATGCTTGGGTTCAAGACTGGAGAGCAATTAATTTGTTGGTTGAAGGAGCATCGCGCAGGGGACTGGCAATTGTTCCCGAAGTTCACAGGGCGAGCTTGCAGCAGTACGGGCAACTTCCTCAGTTTTGGCACTGGGTTTATCAACAATATGAAGCTAACTTTGGTGAAGAAATTGCTAAAAAATTCTACAGTTATCCGATATTAAATGCCGGAGTTTTCGCACTCCGAAAAGATACTTCGCACTGGGAAATATGGGCTGAAAAACTCAATCAAGGATTGCAAAGATCCGGCTGTGTCATGACAGATCAATTTGCCCTCAACCTCGCTGTTTACAGTGGCGAATTGTTCAATCTCACTGAAATGCTCCCAGCTTGGTGCAATTGGATATTCAACGGTTTTCCGGTTTGGGACAAGCAGCGAGGCTGTTTTGTGGAGCCTTACTTGCCGCAGGAGGCGATCGGCATTTTGCATTTAGCTGGCCGCCAGCAGTTTGACCGAGTACAATTGATGGCAACTGACGGCGATATACTGGAAATTAGCGTCCGTTATCAACCTAAAAAACAGGAAGCAATACCAATATTTCAAGAACCCAAAATGACTTACCAACAACCTGAACTTAGCAAAAATAATTTATTACAACCAGGGGATTACGTTTCGCCAGGGTTCCAAATAATTATACCTGACTCCTATTTCCCCAATATGATTATTGCCGATCCAAATGCGAGTAACTGGCCTTACTTGCGCCGGGAAATTCCGCATAATTGGTATGCAGACAAGCGCTATCCATTCATCGGGTTTTTGAATCGCGACGAAGCCCACATTCTTTACAATACAGCCCTGCAATTCAAAGGTAAAAAAGCATTAGAAATAGGTTGCTGGCTGGGTTGGTCAGCCTGTCATTTAGCGCTCGCAGGAGTTGCATTAGATGTCGTCGATCCGCTGTTAGAAAGAGAAGACATTAGACAAAGCGTAATCGACTCAATTCAAGGTGCTCTAAATGCGTCGGGCGTTCAAACATCAGTCGAGCTAATACCAGGCTACAGCCCCCAAAGAGTAGAAGAATTTTCCGCTCAATTCAACCGCAAATGGTCGTTAATTTTCATTGACGGAGAACACGGAGGTGATGGGCCGTTAAATGATGCCATTGCGTGTGAAAAATTGGCTGAGGAAGATGCAATAATTTTATTTCACGATTTAACCGCTCCAGATGTTGGTAAAGGTTTAGATTACTTGAAGCAAAGGGGATGGCAAACAGTAGTATATCAAACAATGCAAATTATGGGGGCTGCTTGGCGGGGTAATGTCGAGCCAGTAAAACATCAACCCGACCCCAATATTTCCTGGCAGTTGCCAGCACATTTGCACGGTTACAATATTAGCAGTCTAGAGACAATTAATTCTCAAAGAGCAAACCAAACCCATCAAAACCAACAGTCATCTTATACAAGAGATTGTTACCAATTAATTGGAGAAGGAACTCGCAGTTCTGCTAGAGAAATTATTCCCCTGCTGTTAGACTTGCTGCAACCGACTTTACCTAAAAGTGTGGTGGATGTGGGCTGCGGTACGGGAAGCTGGTTAGCGGCTTTTCACAAGTTGGGAATTGCTGATTGTTTAGGAATAGATGGCGATTATGTCGATCGCACTCTTTTAGAAATTCCTTTAAATCAGTTCAAGTCTTACGACTTAAAGCAACCGCTGCAAGTAGAAAGAAAGTTTGATTTGGCAATTTCTCTGGAAGTTGCGGAACATTTACCCAGTACCTGTGCGGAAAAATTTGTTAATTCTCTAACTAAACTAGCACCAGTAATTTTGTTTTCAGCAGCAATACCATTTCAAGGCGGTGTCGAACACGTTAACGAACAGTGGCCACAATATTGGGCTTATTACTTTGAGCAAAATGGTTTTGCAGTCATTGATTGCTTGAGAAAAAAAATATGGAACAATGAAAAAGTAGAGCCTTGGTACGCTCAGAATATCTTAATTTTTGTCAAAGAAGAATACTTGTCGAAATATCCCAGGTTAGTAAATGAGTATCAAAATACCGATTTAAATCTATTAGCGATTGTTCATCCAAAGATTTATTTTTACGGCTTACAAGCGGCTCAAAATTCTAGCGAAAATTCACATTCAAACCATCCTGAAAGCGTCCCGCAAATTGCGGCTTCGCCACAGCTTGAAAGTCAACCTTTGATATCTGTGATTATTCCCTGTTACAATCAAGCTCATTTTTTGTCGCAAGCAGTAACTAGCGTTATCAATCAAACTTACAAAAATTGGGAAATAATCATTGTCAATGATGGCAGCTTAGATAATACTAGCACAGCAGCCAAAAGTTGGATAGCAGCAAATCCCCAGCATCAAATGAGGCTAATAGAACAAGCTAATCAAGGGATATCAATGGCTAGAAATACTGGCATATTGGCAGCAAACGGCGAATACATAATGCCCTTAGATGCCGATGATATTTTAGCTCCAAATGCCTTGATTTGTCTTTTAGAAATATGTCTAAAATCCAAAGTACCTTGCGTAGCATTTGGTTCTTATCAACTTTTTGGCGGCAATGAAAATCACACAATACCCAGTTATGATTTATATTCACCAAAAAAAATCAAACAATCTAATATGATTTGCACGTCTTCATTGTATAACAAATCAGTTTGGAATTTGGTCACCGGTTACAAAGCAGAGATGAAAGAAGGTTATGAGGATTGGGAATTTTGGGTTAATTGTCACAAACATAGCATTCCTTTTTTGGGAACGAGAGAAATAGTTCTTAATTATCGTAGCGTTCATGGTTCTAGGAATGCAACTGCTCAACAATATCATCACAAATTGGTAGCACAAATTGTTGCTTACAATCCAGAACTATACGATGTTGAAAGTGTAAACAGTGCTAAAAAACTCTTGGAATCAATCGCCAATTAATCTTTTTTATAAAAACTAAAGTCTTTACTACGAACAATTTTCCGAAAGTTTGTAGTCAGGAATTTAGTGTTATCTACATATCGGCAATCACATCCAAAAAACGCTTAACCTGTTTTTCCCAAGTCCAATCTAGCATAAAATTAGCCGCAGCTAAACCGCGACGTTTTGATTCTTCGCGATTAGTATAAACTTGTTCCAAAGCCTCGACAACTTCTGCCACATCAGACTCTCCCCAACCTTCTACACCGGAAAAAGGAGCAGTAAGTTTAGCTCGTCCTTGACTCCATAAAGGATAGCAAATGTGGCTGTAAATCAAGTCTAAATGACCAGTATTTGCTGATAAAATAGTCGGAATTCCGCAGGCCATACTTTCCATCGCGACTAAATTAGTGCCACCTTCGCAGCGGTTGGTGAAAACAGCGCAGTCGGCTTCTCGCAAAATTTGTCCGGCGAGGTGATTGGGAATTAAGCCAATGTCGATAAAAGAGTCAACTGGCAAACCATTAGCCACTAACCATTGGGAAATTTCTAAACTTCCGTCGCGGTTGATATTGGGAAGTCCGGCAACGTTTCCGGTTTGTTCGATCCCTAACATATACTGAGGCCAAAAATTGTGCCATGTTGTTAATAACAAAGCCTCTGGATGTTTGGCGCGAAATCGTTTGAAAGCAGCAATTACAATATCTTGACCTTTGCGATATTCCAGTTTGCCGCCGGAGAAAATGACGAAGCGATCGCCAAATAGATTAGATTTAGGTGCAGGATGGAAAATTGTTGGGTCAATTCCTTGATGTACCATCGCCACATTAGTCAAGCCACAGCTTCTCAAAACATCCGCATTCCAGTTAGAACCTGCGACAATCACGCTATATTTTTTGGCTGTTTCTAGTGCTTCTGCTGTGATTCGTGTGTCTTCAAAAAATATGACTCCTATTTGACAAGCGCTGGTAATTTGATTGTCAACTCCAGAGGATGCTAAATTATTCCCCAAAGCATAAAGTACGGGAAAATTACAACTGATTTGTTTGTCGGAATTTGCTGCTACTAATTCCTGAAAAATTTTGTGCTTTTCAATTACAGGTAACAACAGCGATTTATGCAGCGGATTCATTGAATCTGAGGTGATTGATGGCGGTGCTAAAAGTGCAACTTCCCAGGCGGGATTTTGCCGCAGTTGTAGTGTTAAATTCATGGCGTAAATTCCCCAGCCGCTGGTGATGCTGAGGGGCCAACTAATGCCGATTCCGGTAATTTGTGGGGGAGTTTCTGGGGGTTGGATTTGAGGCGGAGTATCAGAATCTGCGTTAGCAGGCTGAGTATGAGAACGAGTAGATTGCAGGGGCGGTGCCCCCGTGCCCGCCCTATCTAGCAAGGCTGCTTTTATACGATCGCACACTCCATCCCAATCACCCGGTTTTTGCTGGCGAAACAGACGCACAGTGGGATACCAAGGGCTATCTTCGCGTTCAAGCATCCAGCGCCAATCGGGAACAAAAGACAGCAAAATCCAGACGGGTTTGCCCAAAGCACCGGCTAAATGCGCCACAGCAGTATCTACGCAAATTACTAAATCGAGTTGCGAAATAATTGCTGCTGTGTCGGCAAAATCAACGCAATGTTCGCTCAAATCTTCAATTTGGTGTTGATTTAATAAAGTGCGTGAAGCGCAGCTATCCTGTAGGGAATCGCCCGCTGACAAATCTTTCTGAAGACTGTAAAACCTCACTCCCGGAACATCTACAAATTTCACAAAATCGCTCAATTTACACGAGCGCTGATGATTGTTGCGGTGCAGCGGGCCGCCCGCCCACACAAGACCTACTTTTAGTTTATTGTTCGGCTCTAGGAAAAATTTAAAATCCTGTGGCGGAGCTAAATAAGGAATATTTGCCGGTATATTTTCCAAAGTCGTTCCCAGAATTCTGGGCAAACTTAGCAGGGGGGCTTGCACTTGAAAATCTATCAAATCGCTCGGCCTGACTCCTACTCGATCGACTCCGGCAATTCCTTCAAATAAACGCTTCAGCAAGACATGACAAGCAACAATAACTTTCCCACGTTTTTGCTTAACTAAAGGCGCGTAGCGGATAAACTGTATCGTATCGCCAAAACCTTGTTCAGGGTGCAGTAAAATTGTTTTTCCCTGCAAATCAGAGCCGTCCCAAAGCGGTTGCTCAAAAGAGCTCAGATCCAATTGTTCAGCTTGCCAGCGCGATTCGTACTCTGCAAAACCACGCTTCAAATCTCTAGTTAAGAGCAAAGCGAAGGCTAGTCTCAAGCGCCAATTTGGCGAGTTGGGACGTAGTTGAATTGCTTTATTGTAGAAGTTGATCGCCTCTGCGACTTGTCCCTGTTCTTCGAGGGCGGTACCCAAGTATAAGTGAGTTTCAGCCTGGTTGGGATTGATTTTTAGCGATTTTTGGTAATGAGCAATAGCCTCGGCTATTTGCCCGTTTTCCTGTTTGATATCACCTAAACAACTGTGGGCTTCTGCGTGGCTGGGTGAGGCAGCAATTACTTGTTCGTAGCGAGCGGCTGCTTCTGCTTTTTTACCTTGTTTTTGTAAAGCATTTGCTATGTGAAATTGTACCTGTGCGGGCGATAAGGAAAATCGAGGCGAAGCCTGGGGATATCCGTTCCCAGGCTGTGCCTGGTAACGATTAGAGATTAGGTGTTTTAAGGCAGTTTTTACGCGATCGCAAACTCCCACCCAATCCCCCGGTGTTTGCTGCCGAAACAGTCGCGCCGTCGGATACCAAGGGCTATCTTCGCGTTCCAACATCCACCGCCAATCCGGCATAAAACACAGCAAAATCCATACGGGTTTACCCAAAGCACCTGCTAAGTGCGCGATAGCGGTATCCACGCAAATTACTAAATCGAGTTGCGATATCACCGCCGCAGTATCGGCAAAATCGTTCAAATTCTCGCTCAAATCTATCACTGGAATTTGAGTTAACAAAGTACGATTGCCAGCCGACATTTCTTTCTGAAGACTGTAAAAAGTTACACCGCGAATATCTAACAATTGCAGGAAGTAGCTTAAATCGCTCGATCTCTGAAAATCCTTCAAATGTTCCGCACTTCCCGCCCACGCAATCCCAACTTTAAACTGACCATCGGAATTTAGAGAAAATTGCCAATTCGGCGGCGCAGCTAAATAAGGAACCTTTGCCGGTATATTTTCTAAATTTGTTCCGAGAATATACGGCAAACTCATCAGCGGTGCTTGCAGTTGGAAATCGGGCAATTCATCCATCCGAATCACCACTTGTTCAATCCCAGGAATCTGCTTAAATAAACGCTTCAGTTCTTGATAGCAAGAAAGGATTACTTTGCCGCCTTTTTGCTGCACAATTGCCGCGTATCGCACAAATTGAATGGCATCGCCCAAACCTTGTTCGGATCGGAGTAAAATAGTTTGCCCGTTCAAATCTGAACCGTCCCAAATCGGTTGGTCAAAATTCAACCTTTGCAATTTTTTCGCTTGTTCTGTTTGCCAGCGCCACTCGTATTCTGCTAAACCGCGCGGCAAGTCCCCAGTTAGCAGCAAGACTAAGCTTAAATTGAAGTGAGCTTTAACACAACTTTCATCAATTTCTAGAGCTTTAGTGTAACAAAAAATTGCTTGATTTACGTCTCCTAATTGTTCATTTGCACTGCCTAAATTAGTGAGAGCTTCTAGATAATTCGGATTCAAAGATATTGCTCGTTCCAAGCTAGAAATTGCCTGTTCTATTTTGCCAGCACCCAAGGATAACGTTCCCAGGTGATAGTGTCCTTTAGGATTGTTGGGTTCTGCTTCAATTGCACGCTCGTAAAGGCGTTCTGCCTCGGCTAACTGACCTTTTGCTTGCATCGCGGCACCCAAATTTACCAGCGCTGGCGCATAATTGGAATTGACAGAAAGTGCTTGATGAAAACAGGCGATCGCAGTCGGCAACTCGCCCTGCTGCTGGAGTGTCGCGCCCAGATTGTTGAGAGCTTTGACGTAAATCGGATTCAGGGCGATCGCCTTTTGAAAACAAGATACAGCATCGGGTATATTGCCTTGATCTTGCAGCAAAATACCCAAGTTATTGTGCGCTTGAGCGCAGTTCGGAGCGATTTCGATCGCGCGCTGATAATAGGTGGCAGCTTCGGCTAAATCGCCTGTTTGGTGCAGCGTCACTGCCAAATTCGTGGCGGCTTCGATCGAATTCGGCTGCCAAACTAAAGCCTTTTTAAAAAAAGCGATCGCCTCCGACAACCTACCTTGCGCTTTCAGAACGTTTCCGCAATTGAACTGTTCTTGAGCTAAGTCAACATAGGGCTGAGCTTCTATTAGTGGTTGAGCTTCCTGATGCTGAGAAATTCTTTTTCTGAGCGCCAAACTAGCTGGTTCTAAAACTCCTTCCCAATCTCCCGCTGTAGACTGGCGAAACAGGCGCGCCGTCGGATACCAAGGACTATCTTCGCGTTGCAACATCCACCGCCAATCCGGTACAAAACACAGCAAAATCCACACTGGTTTGCCCAAAGCACCAGCCAAGTGTGCCACACAAGTATCTACAGAAATTACTAAATCCAGAGCCGAGATTGCCGCCGCAGTATCCGCCAAGTCGTGCAAATAAGAGCTTAAATCTGTTACGGCCATTTGCTCTAACAAATCGCGCTCGTCTGCTGTCATTTCCTTTTGCAAACTGTAAAAATCTGCTCCGGGAATATCTAACACTTTGGTGAACAAATTTAGCGGAAACGATCGCACCTTATTTTGGGAGTATTGAGAATTTCCAGACCACACAATCCCTACTTTCAAATTAGTAGTTGGATTGAGAGTAAATTCGCAACCGGGCGGCGGAGCTAAATAAGGAACTTTGACGGGTATAGTTTCTAAAGTTGTTCCCAGAAGGTGAGGCAAACTCATGAGCTGCGCGCGCACTTGAAAATCCGGCGCATCCTCGGGATTAACTATTAACCCATCGATTCCCGAAACTTGTGCAAACAAGCGCTGCAACTGCGGCAAACACCAAACAATTACCCTACCGCCTTTTTGCTTGACTAAATCTGCGTAGCGGATAAACTGAATTGCATCGCCTAAACCCTGTTCCGGGCAAAGCAAAATAGTTTTTCCCTGCAAATCTTTGCCATCCCAAAGCGGCTGAATAAAGTTGTGGGCTCGGAACTGTTTTTCTTTAACTAGGAGTCGCCATTCGTACTCGCAAAAACCGCGCTGAAAGTCTCCCGCCAGCAGCAAAACTAAACCTAAATTTAGGTGAGATTCAGGATGGCCGACATTGAATTTAACTGTTTGGCTGTAGCAGGTGAGAGCATCTGCAACTTGGCCGCGATCGTGCAAAGCACTTCCCAAACTGGTGAGGGGATTGATATAACCGGGTTTGAGTTCGATCGCCCGACGGTAACAATCGATCGCCTCTGCCATTTTTCCCGCTTCCTCAAAAGCTTTGCCGAGATTGTTCAAAGCTTGTGGAAAGTCGGGTTTCAGGCTCAAAGCTTGCTCGTAGCAGGCGATCGCATCTTCAATTTTGCCCTGTTTCTGCAGGAGAATTCCCAGATTGCAGTGAGCCTGTGCACTGGCTGGCAAGGCCTGAATCGCTTGCTGGCAAACAGCTACATCCTCATCCAACTTATCTGGGCTAGACAGCGAACTCCCGAAAGCGAGATCAGTTTCTGCCCAATCCGGTTGCAGCGCCAGAGCTCGCTCGTAGTATGCGATGGCGCGGTCAATTTTGCCCTGTCGGATCGAGGCGTATGCTAAATGGTGCAGGGCGTCCACATAATTTGGATCGATCGCGATCGCCCGTTCGTAATTCGCGATCGCCCGTTCGTAATTCGCGCCCGCTTCCTCCCCTTGTTCCTCCAAAGCAATTCCCAAATTCAAATAAGCCACCGCGCAATTAGGATTGACTTGAATCGCTTGCTCGTAGCAGCTTATAGCCTCCGCCACATCCCCTTGCTCTTCCCGCAACAGCCCCAAATTAATCAGCGCTTCCGCGCAATTCGGGTTTAAAGACAGCGCCCGCTCATATTCTGCGATCGCCTCTTCAGTCTCTCCTGCTTCCGCGAGCGCGCTACCCAAATTGCTGGCAGTTTCCGCCAAATGCCCGTCGATTGCTAGGGCTTGTCGGTAGTGCGCGATCGCCTCTGTTAGCCTGCCCGTTTGCTGTTTGACAACCCCTAAATTGCTGTAGGCGGCTGCGTAATTAGGATCGATTGCGATCGCTCGCTCATAACAAGTGATCGCACCGCCCAAATCGGCTTGCTGCTGCAAATCCACGCCCAACCGAAACTCTGCATCCGCCGAATCCGACGGCACAAATGCAGCAGCAACCGCGCCTAGAGCTTCCGCCACCCGATCGAAAACGTCCTCCCAGTCGCCCCGCTGATGCTGGCGAAACAGCCGCGCCGTGGGATACCAAGGACTATCTTCACGCTCCAACAGCCACCGCCAATCCGGCGAAAACGCCAGCAAAATCCACGCTGGTTTGCCCAAAGCGCCCGCCAAATGGGCGACAGCGGTATCGACACTAATGACTAAATCCAGTTTGGCGATCGCAGCAGCAGTATCGGCCAAATCGCCAAAATGCGGACTCAAATCTACGATCGACGTTTGATTCAACAGCACCCGCTCGGCCTCGGAAACCTCTTTCTGCAAGCTGTAAAAACTTACCCCCGCAACGTCCAAAAGCGGCAGAAACTGGCTTAAACTGCACGAACGCTGCTTGTTTTTGCGGTGTTTTGGATTCCCCGCCCAGACAATGCCAACTTTCAAAGTGCGATCATCGGGCAGAAGCGTAAATTCAGCACCCGCAGGCGGAGATAAATAAGCAGTATTTGCCGGTATTGTTTCCAGCTTTGTACCGAGAACATACGGCAAACTCAACATCGGCGCTTGCACGTCAAATTCCGGCAGTGGCTCGCCTTTAACTATTAGCAAATCAATGCCGTCAACCGTTGCAAATAAACGCTGCAATTGCGGGTAACAGCCCACAATGACCCTGCCGCCTTTATTTTTGACGATCGCAGCGTAGCGAATAAACTGAAGCGAATCGCCTAAACCTTGTTCGGCGTGCAGCAAAATCGTCTTTCCCACCAAATCAGAACCGTCCCATAGCGGCCGGTATTCTCTCGCCGAAACAGTATTATCCGGCCCCGTCAAAAAACACGAGTGACCAGTGTGAAATTCTTTAATTTGCCAGCGCCACTCGTATTCGGCGAGACCATTTTCCAAATCTCCCACCAACAGCAAAGCCAAGGACAAATTCAGGTGAGCGCTAGCATGATCTGGACTTAAATGAATTGCTCGTCTGTAGCAGGCGATCGCATCTTCTACCGCGCCTTTTTCCAGAAACGTCCTGCCTAAATTGTTGATAGCTTCCACAAAATCCGGCAACAATTCGAGAGCTTTGTGATAATACTCCAGCGCCTCTTCTAAATTGCCCTGTTCTTGCAAAACTGTTGCTAGATTGTTGTAAGCTTCCCAGCTATGCGGCTGAATTTCCAGCGCTCGTCGGTACAGCTCGCTAGCCCTGAAAAGTCCCCCCTTTTCTTGCAGCGCCACAGCTAAATTAATCAGTGCGGGTACGAAATTCGGTTCAGCGACAAGAGCTTGTTCGTAATGTGCGATCGCCTCTTCCACTTGACCTTGTTCCTCAAAAATCTTTGCCAAGTTGTAAGATGTTTGAGGAATATTGGGATTAAGCGCTAAAGCTTCTCGGTAATACGACATAGCTGCGTCCACTTCGCCGTTTTCTTGCTTGAGAAAACCCAAATTAATCCGCGCTTGGACGCAACTTGGGTCAAGAGATATTATCTGTTCGTAAATGGCGATCGCCTCTTCCCTATCGCCTGTTTCCATTAAATGCTCTGCTTGCCGCAATAAATCCTCTAAAACAACCAAACTCTCCCCGCCAGTTCCGATCGCAACCGATGTCTCAATCCCCTGCGATTGCTTAGCTGCGGAGCCTTCTGCTAACCCTTCGCTCGCAATCACAAATATTTGTTTACTCTCTTGAACTACGCTTGCACCTGTCATTGTGAGCGCCACATAATCGAGGGAAGCCGTATGATTAGCACTCCTTGCGAGTGAAACGAAGTCAAGCGAATCTTTGGCATAATCCTCGGAATAACTAGCAGTATTGGCAATCGCAAAAGAACTCAAAGCCGCCTGCACTTCCTCAAACAATTCTTGCCAACTTTCCGGCTGACTTTGGCGGAAAAGCCTCGCAGTTGGATACCAAGGATTGTCTTCACGATCCAGCAGCCAACGCCAGTCAGGAGCAAAAGAAAGCAGCACCCAAACCGGTTTTCCTAAAGCACCGGCTAAGTGCGCCACAGCCGTATCGACACTAATGACTAAATCCAGTTGAGATATAGCCGAAGCGGTATCAGCAAAGTCGTTCAAATGCGGAGTTAAATCCGGCACTAAGTGTTGGTGTAACAAAGTGCGATCGCTCTGGGACAAGTTTTTTTGTAAACTATAAAAAGCAATCCCCGGAACCTCCAAAAATCGAATAAAATCGCTCAAGCTGCAAGAACGCTGATTGTCTTTCCGGCGCTTGTGGTTCCCCGCCCAAACAATACCTACCTTCAATTTTGCATCAGAAGAAAGCGCAAACTTGCACTCAGCAGGCGGAGCTAAATAAGGAACATTTGCCGGTATTGTTTCCAGAGTTGTCCCGACAATTCGCGGCAAACTCATCAGCGGCGCGTGAACATCAAATTCTGGCAAACCTTCAAGATTAACTGATAAATATTCAATACCAGCAACTGTCGCAAACAAGCGTATCAGTTCGGGGTAGCAAGCCACCATAACTTTAGCCCCTCGGCTGCGAAGAATCGGCGCGTAGCGAATAAACTGAATAGAATCGCCGAAGCCTTGCTCGACGTGGAGTAAAATAGTTTTTCCCTGCAAATTTGAACCATCCCAAACCGGCTGTTTAAATTGCCTCGGTTGTAGTTGCGGAGTGCGCCACCGCCACTCGTATTCAGCAAAACCGCGCTGAAAATCTCCGAACAATAGCAAAGTTAAGGCGAATTCCAGGTGGGCTGTGGCGTTGTCTGGCTGCAATTCCAAGGCTCGACTGTGACAAGAAAAAGCCTCTTGAAATTCTCCCAAATCGACCAAAGCGTGTCCGAGATTGTTAATAGCCTCCACGAAATCTGGCTTTAAGTTTAATGCTTGTCTGTAGTAGGGTATTGCGGCTTTTACATTTCCTTGTTCGTGGTAAAATGCTCCTACATTGTTGTGAGCTTCGGGATTGGTGGGTTCTAGTTTTACAGCTTGCTGGTAGCAGTTGAAAGCTTCGGCTAATTTCCCCTGCTGTTGCAAAACTGTTCCCAATCCCATCAGGGAATATATCAAATTTGGATTAATTTTTAAAGCGTGGACGTAATAAGTTATAGCCTCGTTTAACTGTTTTTTTTGTTTAAATAAGTGTCCTAAATTGTGCGCTGTTTCCGGCAGGTTGGGATCTAGTTTCAACGCTGTTTGGTAATATAAAATAGCCGCGTCTATTTCCCCTAATTGCTGTTTTACCCAGCCCAAATTATTGTAAGCGAGTGAGGAATTTGGCTGGATTTTGATGACTTGTTCGTAACTGGCAATCGCCCTTTGATATTGCCCTACATCCAGCAAAACATTAGCCTTATTTAAATGTGCTTCTACAAAATCGGGGTTTTGGGCGATCGCCTGTTCGTAAAAGTCGATCGCCTCTGCAATTTTTCCCTGCTGTCTCGCCGCTATTCCCAACAAACACAGCACGTTTGCTGATTCCGGCTGCACTTCTATTATTTGCCGGTACAAATTCTCAGCTTCTAACAAACGGCCCGCTTGGTGATGTTCCCAAGCTAATTTCAAAGAGTCTTCGGCACCCAGTTTGCAGGCAGATTTCCGAATTTTTTTTTGAGAAGCCATAGTTGTCTTGGTTGTTTGGGAGTTCGCTAACTGGTAATTGCCAAATTGTTCTAACTTGTTAACTCTTCCTTCATTCTTTCCCCTTTCTTCTTCCTTCTTCCTTCTTCCGACTTCCTTCTTCCTTCTTCCTGACATCCGTTACATCCGTCGAGCGAATCCGTTGCCGAACTTCCTTCTTCCTGACATCCGTTACATCCGTCGAGCGAATCCGTTGCCGAACTTCTACCCCAACAAACAAGCTGCGGGAAAAATCAGATATTCTAAGAAAAACAACTTCCAGATAAACTGATAAAATGCAGCAATTTCTATTTTATCGTCCAAATTAACTTTCGCGCTCCAAAACCACATCAAACCCAAAGCCGCCAAATGAGAAACTCCCAGAAACACTAAATTAACATTAGACAATACGATCGCACCCGCCAAAGTCGCGCCCAAATAACAAACCGTCAACACCCAGCGAGATACATTAAAGACGGCCGGCTTGCCCAGCTCAATGGTAAACGTAGTAATATTATATTGCTTGTCCCCTTCCATGTCGGGGATATCTTTAAAAATGGCGATCGCAAACGTAAACACCACAACAAAAACCGTTAGCACCCAAACTTCCGCAGGAATGTCAAAAGACACACTCTCCAAACTCCAGCCAGAAAAAGCGCTTTTCGCCCTTCCCAAACCCAACACCCAATTAAAGTGCAAAAATAACCCTAAATTTACGATCGCGCCCCGCACCGTAAAAATGCACAGCGCCGCCCAGAAAGGAAACCGCTTCAGGCGAATTGGGGGCAGAGAATAAGCAGTCCCGATCGCCAAACTAACGCCAACGGTAGCCAGCAAAAACGGGCCTTGTAAAACAGCAGTCAAAATTGCTATAGTTCCCGTTGCAATTACAATTAATTCCCCGGTTTTCCGAGAAAACACTCCCGAGGCGATCGGCAAATACGGCTTATTTATTTTATCAATTTCAACATCTTCTAACTGGTTCAATCCCACAATATAAATATTGCCGCAAATGCAAGCCACCCAGGCAAAAGCTAGGGGCCCAAATACAGGATTCACAAACAGCCGCGCGCTTTGGGCGATCGCGTACAAAGCCAATACACTCAAGCTAGTACCCACAATTGTGTGAGGCCGAGAAAACTCCCAAAAAGCCCTCACCCAGCTTTGCGGAGCCGAGCCATTTTTATCAATCCAAGACTTGCCAATCGAATCATTGCCCATAAATCTCACACCCGCACCACACAAATAATATTCTCTAGGGTGTGCAATGCACACCTTACTCATCAACTCAACACTCAAAACTTCTCTGATATATGCCTGCTATTTTACAGCACAAATCATCCCAAAACGAATCAGCCCGCTCTGATATCCACGGCTCATCAATCCTAGAGCGAGTGCTGCTTGAATAGTCGTCCAACCGCTCGTGAGCAAACCCCAAATCGCGCTCGGAGTCAAAGCAGAATCGATCACCACATCCCAAAAAGGAGCAACAGCTTTTGACCAATCAGCGGTGCGAATACTTGTCAAAGGTAAACTGCGGACAATTTCCTCGTATTCCGGCAAAGAAATCACATAAGGCAAAGCATAAACTCGGTAAATTTCTGCCAATTGCTTTCTCTCTTCATCAGTTAATTCTCCCGCCGTTTCTCCCACCGGGCGGTGACACCAAGTTGCCAAAATCAAAGTTCCTCCCGGCTTGAGCACGCGGCAGCATTCCTGCAAAAACTTAATTTTGTCGGGCATATGTTCGCCACTTTCGAGGGACCAAACCAAGTCGAAGGACTCGTCCGGGAAAGGCATATTCAAAGCATCGGCCACCAAAAAATTCACATTGCTTTCTAGGCCAGCAATTTTAGCGCGTTCGGTCGCTCTGTTGGCCTGTACCGGACTCAGAGTAATCCCGGTCGCTGTAACGCTAGCGCTCGTTTTATTTAGTTCGGGCGATCGGCTATAATTTTGATCCGCCTCGCCATCCAACTTTAAATTATTTTGAGGGATAGAACTAAACTTTTCGGTCAAATATAGCGTGCTGCCGCCGATCCCGCAACCGACATCGAGAATGCGGTAAGATTCACACAGTGTCTTGTCTGACGGTACTCCAGCCCAAGCCAGCAGTTCTTCTATCAAATCTATCTGAGCCTGTCGGCGCTCTTTTTTCAAATTGCCATCCGGGCCGTAGTAACCGTGGTGCATATGTTCGCCCCACACCTGCTCCCACAAACCGCTAGAAGCGTCGTAAAGTTGCTGAATTTGCTGGTAAAGTGTTGATGTCATCGCCGGATCGCAAGTTATTAAAGGAATTCTACCGTTATTTTCCCGCTGTTGTCATAGAATTTGGCGATTCAGTTCGATCGGTCTCCGGCATTCGCCAAACAGAGATGTCCTGATTTCAAGCCCGACTATCTATTTGTGGGTTCCCTCTCAAACCTCAAATCTCAACTCGATTTGTGGGTTCCCTCTCAAACCTCAAATCTCAACTCGATTTGTGGGTTCCCTCTCCAATCTCCAATCTAAAATCTAAAATCTAAAATCGAATGACTGTCTCGCGAACCATTGCTTTGGGCTTTATCGCTGTCATCCTCGCAGGTGCTCTATTACTGATGATGCCCTTTTCCACAATTGATGGAACTTGGAGCGATCCAATAACAGCACTGTTTACCTCTACTTCCTCTGTCTGCGTCACAGGCTTGTCGGTTGTGGATGTCGGAAAATATTACTCTTTTTGGGGGCAACTTTGCCTAGTTTTACTGGTGCAAATAGGAGGCTTGGGCTACATGACAGCTACGACTTTCTTACTGCTGTTATTGGGCCGCCGCTTTGGCTTGAAAGACAAAGTTGCCCTGCAACAATCTCTCGACAAATCCGGGCTAGCCGGCGTAGTACAACTCGTGCAGTCAATTCTGGCAACAACGCTTTTGTTTGAATTAACAGGAGTGTTTTTGCTGATGACGGTTTTCGTCCCCCAATACGGATTTAAAGAGGGTGTGTGGTCGGCTATATTTCACAGTGTTAATTCGTTTAACAACGCCGGTTTTAGCATCTATTCCGATAATTTGATCGGCTACATCACTTCGCCTATGGTTAACTTCACAGTCAGTGGTTTAATCATATTTGGAGGAATTGGCTATCAAGTAATTATGGAAATGTACCTGTGGCTGCGCGATCGCTTCAACAAAAGCCCTATCTGCACAGTTTTTTCCCTGAACTTCAAAGTTGTTACCACTACAACGGCTGTCCTTTTAATTTTAGGAACGCTGGCCTTTTTGGTCCTCGAATACGACAACCCAAACACTTTCGGCTCTCTAACTTTTCCTCAAAAGCTGATGGCAGCTTGGTTTCAATCTGTTACTCCCCGCACGGCGGGGTTCAATACAATTAGCATTGGCCAAATGACCGAAGCCTCGCTATTTCTGACCATCGCGCTGATGTTTATCGGCGCCAGTCCTGGCAGCACCGGCGGCGGAATCAAAACCACAACTTTTAGGCTATTGTTTTGCTGTACCACAGCAGTTATCGAAGGTCAGGAAGATGTGGAGTGCTATCAGCGTCAAATCCCGCCACCCATGATTCTGAAAACCATTAGCGTAGTCTTCGGTTCCCTGTTGGTCGCGTTCACATCTGCAATTTTAATCGAGCTGACCAATCCCCAAGTAGAATTTATCGCAGCGCTGTATGAAGCAGTTTCAGCTTTTGGCACGGTCGGTCTTTCCACTGGGATTACACCCACGCTTTCAGCGATCGGTAAGTTGATTTTGATTGCTACAATGTACATAGGTCGGGTTGGGGTGCTGCTGCTGGTGAGTGCTGCATTCGGCGACCCAAAACCCAGGTCTTTTAAGTATGCTGAGGAAAGTTTGTTAGTGGGATAAAAAAATCCTGCCTACTTGCTGATAATCTAAACAATGGGTGACAACCCAAATCAACTTTTACTACTTACCTAAAAACCAAAAGGAGGCGGCGCTGTGTCTGCTAAAATTTAAACAGCAAGACGCTCAGCGCTGGATATTGAGTGAACCTGTCATCTTTGAATTTTTTTCGCACTTTGCGCGCCGACAACAAGCAGTTTGCAGTTATTGGTTTGGGACGCTTCGGTAGAGCTGTGTGTTCGACTCTGCACGGCTTGGGTTACGAAGTTCTGGGAGTTGACACTGATGAAAAAAAAGTAACTCAAGCTTTGACCGATCGTATTGCTGCTCACGTTGTACAGTTAGATTCTACTGAGCCTAGCGCTCTTGCGGAAGCCGGTATATTTGAATTTGAAACAGTGATTGTGGCGATCGGCAATTACCTAGCAGAAAGCATTACCACCACCCTAAATCTTAAGGAAGGCGGGGTAAGTCACGTAATAGCCAAAGCTTCTTCGGAAACTCACTTAAAACTGTTGAAAAAAGTCGGTGCAGATCATGTAGTTTTTCCCGAACGAGAAATGGGCTGCTCTGTGGCGCGCCTTCTTACAAAACCCAGCATTTTAGAACGCTTTGACCTCGACCCAGATCACAGCATCGTTGAGTTACTCGTTCCTGACAAGTTTGACGGTAAAACCGTCTCCGAATTGGAGCTCCGGCGCAAGTATGGTTTGAACTTGCTAGCAGTCGGGCGCGCAGACAAGTTCGAGATTAATCCGGAGCCAACCGAACGCTTGAGAAAGGGCGACGCGATGGTAGTAATTGGTTCTAATAAAGATATCAGTCGCCTGCCAATTTAACAGCTCGCCATTTTACGCACATATAGCAAAATTCCTGGACTCAGAAACCCGATTTATTGTGTTCCGAGTGTCTAAGCCCTGAGCAATTCTTGCCAGATGTGTGAAAATTTCATACTCTTACAAACCCGGTTTATCTAAGATAAACCGGGTTTCTCTGTCGATCTTGATATTCTAATTTTTAACCGAAATATCTAAATTGAATTTCACCAGTTCTGGGGTTGGTTCCGCCTTTGCGACCCCCTCGGAGAACCTAGCCAGACAAATCGCGAAAATTGTTAACAACGTAGCAGCACTTGATCGCGCTCCCGCAAATAATAGGAGCGCTAGCCTTGAAAATTCAGCCCACTTTCAAGATTTTTTGCAAATAAGCTTTGCCAAAAACCACCACCGCCAAGACTAGAGCGAGTTCAACAAACCAAGGACACGCCGCCACAAACCAAATTAACGAACACACTCCAATAATTGCAGCTATGGGAGCCGGAATTCCGTCTAGCGTTCTGTTGTCAGTCCCGGCAGTCACCCACCAAGCAACCAAGCAGACCGTCAAAGGAATCAAGCAACTTGTGATCATGATTTTTACCCCATCAATGTTTTTTACATATGGCATCTGAGCATATTGTTACAATACATCAAAGATTCAGAAATGCACCATCAATTGCGATAAAATTTAAGGTTAGGTAATTCATACTCTGGGGTGATATATTTTGTAATTTTTAGCTTAGCCTCTCTCAGAAGGCATAAGTAGGTTGGCATCAGGCAGGAGTGTGGGATTTTTATTTCGGCAGAAGTGCTTTTGCTTTCTACCTTGAGATGAATTGCGATGCGCCCATCTCTGCAAGTTATACTCAGGAGTGCAGTCAGTTACTGTAGAGCGTGAATCAATGCTGGGCAAATTTTTTCGCAAGCCAGAATCAGAAAACAGCGATCGCGTCCCCCCGGGTCAATACCTCGCCAACGGGTTTCCCGTGCTGACCTACGGCGATACACCCTCCGTCAGCATTGAGAGTTGGGAATTTAAAGTGTGGGGATTGGCTAAACCACAAACCTTCACTTGGTCGGACTTCCAGGCCATGCCCCAAAGTAACTTTACAGCGGATTTTCACTGCGTCACTCGGTGGTCAAAACTCGACGTGCAGTGGACGGGAGTCAAAGTCACAGATTTTATGAACTACATAGAATTCGATCCGAAAGCTCTGCACGTCCTGGAACACTGCTACGGCGGCTACACTACCAACATTGCGATCGCCGACTTCCTCCGAGAAGAAAACTTTTTCGCCCACACCGTCTTCGGCGAACCTCTATCGGCCGACCACGGTGGCCCAATGCGGCTCGTAGTTCCCCACTTGTACGCTTGGAAAAGCGCTAAATGGATTAACGGCCTGGAGTTTACAGAAACCCAAGAACTGGGTTTTTGGGAACGTAACGGCTACCACCAGCGGGGCGAACCTTGGGCAGAGGAACGCTACAGCGGTCTGTTTTGAGGCGGGCGATCAGGAGCAAGGACGGGGCCAGACCTTCTCTATACAATCTTTGTTGAGGGCCAATCCGGTCTTTTACGGCTTAACTCTGCAGAAATTGCATCTCCTCGATCGCATCTTTGGGATATCTCACGCCACGGTATCTATTTAATTCAACCAAAATACGTAGACCCAACGATCGCATTTTGTAGGTAATTTACCCGATAGATAAACTACTTTAACTGCCCTACACAAGCCCCAAAAAACAAATATTGCCAGTTTCTGGCTAATAGAAAACTTCTGGAACTGTCAGTACCCACGAATATTACCGTATTTATACTTAAGTGTTTGCTATTGAGGATTGAGACTTGAGAATATAATAAAAAATTAGCATAAGCCCCATCCCAATCACTTTTGATGCCCCGCGCTCCCATGCCCGCGAATGCAAGGTTTCAAGCCACAATATTGATAATTATTTAGTGGGTATTATGAGGGAGCGATCGCCCACCGGCAGATGCGATCGACACCATTTATGAAGGATATGTAAAGGCTTGATAAAGAATATGTCAAACTTTACCTAAAGTGCCCCAAATACAAACAAAGTATCGCATAATGAAATTATTAAGACCACCGCACAAAAGGAATCCGGTTATGAATACCAAACTATTATCCGCCCTAACAGCTACCGCAGCCGCCACAGCTCTGTTTGGCGCCGGAGCTCCTGCTCAGGCAGCGTCCTTTGGTACCAACGGCATCACATTCAGCCAAGATACCAGCGTCAAGTTTAACTTCCAAGAATCTCACGGTGCGTATACTTCCTCTTTGGGAATCTACAGCGTGAAGGACTCGGCGCGCACTCTAGTTAAAACCCTGTTTTCGGAAACTAAATCCTCAGACGACGACTGGGAGAACGAATGGAAAGGAACTCTGGGCAATACAGTCTTGGGTCCTGGATCGACAGTATTCACATTCCTGGCTAATCAAATTTATACTTTGGGACTCAACAGCGGCACCAACGGCAGTGTCTACTCGACCTCAGCCTTCAACAGCGGCGGCCAGCAAGCCGTGTTTGGCGCGCAATCGCAACTGTGGAACGCGCTCGACAAAGACACCACGAAGGCCTTCAAAGCAGCCGGAGAATTCACAAACGGATTGGATTCTCTGTTTAACGGAGGCACGCTAATTGGCTTCGACGATCGCGGTGGCGGGAACGACTCCGACTTCCAAGATTTCACAGTGAGCGCAGAAGCAGTTCCCGAACCGATGACAATGACTGGTTTGGCTCTCGGTTTGGGTGGCTTGGTTGCAGCGCGCCGTCGCCGCGCTAGCAAGACTACTTCCTGATATTTTTCAACGGGGACAATTTCCTCAATTACGTTTGACAAAATAAAATTCAATTAGAAGGCGCGCTAATCAGAAATGGGCTCGCCTTTTGCTTGATTTTAAAAGTCAGAAGGGAGAAGTCATATCAATTCTGGTTCCACTCTTCATGATTGTTGACTGTGGACTGTTGACTCGGGGTCGCCAAACTGAATGATGGTTGAGTGTTGGATGTTGACTCGATTTTACGCGCGACGATGAAGCGCGGATTTGATATCAGAGGGAAGTTCGGCCACGCAGCAGCGTACGAGATTTAACGGATTTAACGCATGGGTGTGGAGGGCAAAAGTTAAGAGTGAAGAAGTCCGACCGGAAAAACAGGATTTTTCCGACTCTCCGACTATCCCACTCTCGCCCTCTCCCACTGTCTCCCTCTCCCAATTCAAAATTCAAAACTCACTTACGGTAAAGTGTTCCATCGTACAAAGTCACCGAGCCCAGTTGAAGAATTTGGCTTTGCATAATAGCGAGATTATTTTGATTGTTTTGTGGGATGGGCCCATGAGCCCGAAGGCGCGTATTTTCACAGCAGGTGGGACGCCTAACCCCTACTCCCCACAAGAATCATCCTCAAATTGTGCAACGCCCCGAATTTGGTCAGCCCGGACGCACGCTACTTTAATCGCCACCACAACCAGGTCTTTTGTCCGTCGCACCTGTGCTTGTTCATGCAGCGTCCAATAGCGGAGAATAAGATCGAAGGAAGCTTAGTTAATGCCTGAACTATCAACTTCTCAAGTTGTTTGGGACAAAACGCCTTCGACGGAAATAGGTTTAACCAAGGTTTCAATTGCTCAGGAAGGTCGGTATCGTAGGCTAAAATTAAACGCAGGTTGGTTCGCCTGTGTGCAATTGTTGTTAGTATCCGCACTGAATTGGTAAATACGCTCGCCTTCGGCACGATAACTTGCTCTCCCAAATCACTAATAAGTTGAGTTGAACGCAGCAAAATCTTTTCAAGATTACCTTCAAAGCCTTCTACAATTATCCGATCGCCCAATTGAAACGGTTCGTGCAACAGCAAGAATATTTCCGCTAAAAAGTATTTGAAGATGTCTTGGAATAGGAAACTAATCCCTACTGAACCAAGTCCTAACCAACTGATGATATCTGCAGGTCGCCAAGCTGGGAACGCAATCACGCAGGGGATCAAACTGCCAGCAGCCCAAGTGAGAGTGTCAAATAATTAAAGAATGCCACGCTAACACAAAAGATTGAGATCCATCGCCGGACAGGAATATTTGACTCTCACTCTGCGGGTGACTCCATCGACTCGTTCGCTAATCATTAAAACACAATCAAAATTTAAGATTAGCAGCGCCGACCCCGATCGAGTAAAATCACAGCACTTGCCCGCCGATGACTTAATCTGCTAAAACTAACAAAGTTTGATGATTTCTGAGAAATAACATACATGGTTGCTACATCCGTCAAGATTAAACACGAAGTCAAAGACTTGTCCCTCGCCCCCTTGGGAAAGCAACGCATCGAGTGGGCCGGCCGGGAAATGCCCGTTTTGCGGCAAATTCAAGAACGCTTCGCTAAAGAAAAGCCTTTCGCTGGCATTCGCTTGGCTGCTTGCTGCCACGTAACCACAGAAACCGCTCATTTGGCGATCGCCATCAAACTCGGCGGTGGCGACGCCGTACTGATCGCCAGCAACCCCTTGAGCACTCAAGATGACGTAGCGGCTTGCTTAGTTCAAGACTACGGCATTTCCGTCTTCGCCCTCAAAGGAGAAGATGCGGCTACCTACGAACGTCACGTCTACACAGCCCTAGACCACCGCCCCAATATTATCATCGACGACGGCAGCGACGTGGTAGCGGCACTAATCCAGCACCGGCCGAACCAAATTTCCGACTTAATCGGAACTACCGAAGAAACTACCACAGGCATCGTGCGCCTGCGGGCCATGTTGAAAGACGGCGTGCTGACTTTCCCGGCAATGAACGTCAACGACGCCGACACCAAGCACTTCTTTGACAACCGCTACGGCACCGGTCAATCTACCCTAGACGGCATTATCCGCGCTACGAATATTTTGTTAGCCGGTAAAAATATTGTGGTTGCAGGTTACGGTTGGTGCGGCAAAGGCACGGCACTGCGCGCCCGCGGTATGGGTGCTAACGTAATTGTCACCGAAATCGATCCGATTCGGGCGATCGAAGCAGTGATGGACGGTTTCCGCGTCATGCCGATGGACGAAGCAGCAACAGTCGGAGATATATTCATTACCGTTACCGGCAACAAACACGTCATTCGTGCCGAACATTTCGAGACAATGAAAGACGGCGCAATTGTTTGCAATTCCGGTCACTTCGACATTGAAATTGACCTCAAATCCCTCGGCGCAAAAAGCACCGACGTGAAAACAGTCCGGTCTTTCACTCAAGAATATCACCTCAATAATGGCAAATCGATTATTGTGTTGGGCGAAGGTCGTTTGATCAACTTGGCAGCCGCCGAAGGACACCCCAGCGCCGTGATGGATATGAGCTTTGCTAACCAAGCTTTAGCCTGCGAATATCTAGTTACGAACAAAGGCAAACTAGAGCCTGGTATTCACTCAATTCCCGTGGAAGTTGACAAAGAAATTGCCCGTCTCAAATTGGAAGCAATGGGTATTCACATTGATACCTTGACTGCCGAACAAATTGAGTACACAAACTCTTGGACTTCGGGGACTTAATCATCGTTTATCGTTCCCAGGCTCTTCCTGGGAATGAATGCAGCAAGGCTCTGCCTCCCGTATTCGGAGTCGAGGCAGAGCCTCGCTTATATGCGTTAATAGGCTCTGCCTTTAATGAGCAAAAACGAGCAAAAATACAAGCAACAAAAGCAACAAGAAGATTACAAACTACATATTACCTAGTGAATCAAAATGGTTGAATGGATAACTAACACAATGCAGTCGATGGGCTATCTGGGAATAGGGCTGTTGATGTTTTTAGAAAATCTTTTTCCGCCCATACCCTCAGAATTGATTATGCCGCTGGCAGGATTCACGGCATCAAAGGGTGATGATATGCAGTTAGCACCGGCGATCGCAGCAGGAGTAATTGGTACAATTCTGGGCGCGCTTCCCTGGTACTATGCGGGTAAACTATTGAGCGAAGAACGCTTGAGGAATTTAGCCGACAAATACGGCAAGTGGATCACAGTATCGGGCGCCGATATTGACAAAGCAAATAGATGGTTTAACAGACACGGCAACAAAGCCGTGTTTTTGTGTCGCCTCGTACCGGGAGTTCGCACCCTGATTTCCCTGCCCGCTGGCATCAATAATATGCCTTTAATTCCTTTTTTACTATACTCAACAGGTGGCACTCTTTTATGGGTAAGTTTCCTGACTTTTGCAGGATATAAACTAGGGGAAAATTATACACTTGTAGATGATTATCTGGGCCCTCTTTCCAAAATAGTTGTGGTGATTATTGTCATTTGGTTTATATTGTGGGTTGTCAAAAAGAATATGCAGAAGGAAAAATATCGCAAATAAATGCAAAATTTGTGAAAATAATCTGCGTTTATTTGCGTTCATCAGCCGCTACAATCACCATTTTGACCCGCCCAAAAACCCATACAACTTTCTGACAGGAGTCGTGAGCCGCCCAAAATTTTAGACTAATGTTCAACCTCCCAGATTCATGGGGGGAGTAAATCTAAAAATCTCAAATCTAAAATCTAAAATTCACTGACCTGTTTCCAGCATCTTCCTAACCGTAGCGCTGAAAGATAGAGAGGGAGATTTGATAGAAACTTCTGCTATCTTTGCTACTTTTTTAAATTAGCTTTTAAAGGGGTAATCGCCCAAAAGTCACAGTGACGGGCAGCCGAGCGCCCAAAAATCCCACTTAAATTTATACAAATATTTAGGATTGGTTGAGGTTTAGGCAGACAATCGTGGCAAAATAGGGAACATTCCTATCCGCACTGTTAAGATATGTACGAAAAGATTGTAGCCCCAACAACAGGTTCTAAAATTACTTTCAAAGACGGTTCGCCGATCGTCCCCAATGACCCGATTATTCCCTTCATTCGCGGCGACGGTACCGGCGTTGACTTGTGGCCTGCATCCCAGAAAGTGATGGATGCTGCGGTAGAAAAGGCTTACGGTGGCGATCGAAAAATCAACTGGTTTAAAATCTATGTAGGCGACGAAGCCTGCGATGTCTACGGTACTTACCAATATCTGCCCCAGGATTCCTTAAACGCCATCAAAGAATACGGAGTCGCCATCAAAGGGCCACTGACAACCCCAATCGGGGGTGGCATTCGATCGCTAAACGTAGCTTTACGGCAAATCTTCGACCTTTACGCCTGCGTGCGACCCTGCAAATATTATGCTGGAACACCATCGCTACACAAAACTCCTGAACTCCTAGATGTAATTATTTACCGGGAAAATACAGAAGATATTTACCTCGGAATTGAATGGGCTAAAGGCAGCGAAATCGGCAAAAAATTGATTGAATTCCTCAATAATGAGTTAATTCCCGCAACACCAGAACATGGCAAAAAACAAATTCGCCTCGATTCAGGAATCGGAATTAAACCCATTAGCAAAACAGGTTCTCAGCGTTTAGTGCGGCGCGCCATTACTCACGCTTTACGGTTGCCAAAAGATAAGCAGCAAGTAACTTTGGTGCACAAAGGCAACATCATGAAATATACTGAAGGAGCTTTCCGAGATTGGGGTTATGAATTAGCAACCACCGAATTTCGCGAACAGTGCGTAACTGAAAGAGAGTCTTGGATTCTGGGCAACAAAGAAAAAAATCCCGACCTTAGCTTAGAAGATAATGCTCGCCAAATAGACCCCGGATACGATGCTTTGACCCCAGAAAAACAAGCCAAAATTCGTCAAGAAGTAGCCGACGTTCTGTTTGCAATTTGGGACAGTCACGGCAGTGGTCAGTGGAAAGAAAAAATTATGGTCAACGACCGAATTGCTGACAGTATTTTCCAACAAATTCAAACACGACCGGCCGAGTATTCGATTTTGGCGACAATGAATCTGAACGGGGATTATTTATCCGATGCGGCCGCTGCCATTGTGGGTGGATTGGGTATGGGCCCTGGTGCGAATATTGGTGATGAATGTGCAGTTTTTGAGGCTACTCACGGCACTGCACCGAAACACGCTGGTTTGGATAAAGTCAATCCCGGTTCCCTGATTTTGTCCGGGGTAATGATGTTAGAATACATGGGATGGCAGGAAGCAGCAGACTTGATTAAGAAGGGTTTGGGAGCGGCAATTTCTAACGGTGAAGTTACTTACGATTTGGCGAGGTTGATGGAGCCGCAGGTGCCTGAGTTGAAGTGTTCGGAGTTTGCGGAGGCGATTATTAAGCATTTCGCGGATTGAGTTCCTCGGTGCGCCAACAATTGAGTGCTGGAAGCAGGTCAGAAAATCATTCCCATCCTGAATCAGCAGTAGCTTTAAAACAACACCGCGATCTTCTATGTATTGGTACACTTGCCAAGATAGGGAGAGCGGTGTTATAAAGTTCTTGAGTCCCAGAGCAATTATCACTCATTCGCGAACAATTAGTTAGGGTAGGGAAGTAAGGAGGCAACCCCAGGGAATTTCTCCTAAACCTATATCCCGAATTATGACAACTTGTACAGATACTGGAGTTTTTATGGAAAATAAAGAGAAAACTGATACGATGCGGGTTTTGATTTTGGCGGATGTTTGCAATCCTGAGTGGCCTTCTTTACCGGTAGTTGGATATAAATTTGCGCGGGCGATAAGCAATTATGTTAATGCTACGGTTGTTACCCAAATTAGGAATAAACCAAATATTGATAAAGTCGGGATGGGTAACGCTAAAGTAGTTTATATAGATACAGAAAATGTTGCTGCTCCCATTCAAAATCTAGCTAATTTACTAACCGGTGGCTCAGAAAAATCCTGGACTATTAGGACAGCGCTGGGTTATTTCAGCTATCTCGCCTTTGAGTGGGAAGTATGGCAGCGCTACAAGCAAGAGTTGCAACGCGGGGATTTCGATGTCGTTCACCGGATTACCCCGATGTCGCCCACGCAGCCAAGTCCTATGGCAGCTTGGAGTCCTATTCCTTTTTTACTAGGGCCTCTCAACGGCGGGCTGCCTTGGCCGAAAGCTTTCACAACAGAGTTGAAGCGGGAACGGGAGTGGTTGAGCTATGTGCGAAATGCTTACAGGTTAATGCCTTTTTACCGCTCTACTTATGAACGTTCAGCAGGAATTCTGGCGGCATTCGATCACACGATCGTAGATTTGCCAGCCTCAGCGAGATCGAAGACAATTAATTATGCCGAAGTTGGCATCGATCCCGAATTGTTTAAGCTGCCCGAACGCTCTAGCAGCGAACAAGTGACTGTACTGTTTGCCGGGAGGCTAGTTCCCTATAAATTGCCAGAAGTTGTTATTCGCGCTTTTGCTAACAGTTCGATTTTGCAGCAGCATAAATTAGCGATCGTTGGCGACGGACCCGAACGTCCTAGACTAGAACAATTAATCGCAGAACAAAATTTAGGCAACTGCGTTAAACTTTTAGGTCAAAAAACCCAACCTGAAGTGGGAGAATTGATGCGCCAAGCTGAGATTTTTGCTTTTCCCTCGATTCGCGAACTGGGGGCTGGCGTTGTAGTTGAGGCAATGGCCTGCGGTATGGCTTGTGTTGTAGTTGACTACGGCGGACCAGGTGCGCTGGTAGAGCCCGATCGGGGGATTAAAGTTCCTATGGGTAATTTTGACACACTGGTAAAAAATTTTACCGCAGAACTCGAACAGCTTGTCGCCGATCGCGCTCGTGTTGCACGCATGGGCATTGCAGCCCACAATTATGCCATGAATCACTATTCCTGGGATGTTAAAGCTCAGCAGATGCTGCAAGTTTATCAATGGTTAGCAAGTCATGGCAGTGTCAAACCGGATTTTGAGCAACAGTCAAATACCTTGTGACCGCTCGTCAAGTTTAATTCTCAGTTAGGACTTACGCCAACTGCCATGCCACGCTCAACGGCGGGACGCTTCTGCACTGTTTCTACCCAACGTTTGAGGTGGGGGTGGTTGTCAAGGGTTAATCCTTGAAATTCGTAAATAGCAACCCACGGATAGGTAGCAATGTCGGCGATCGAATAGTCGCCGCAAATGTATTCATATTTTGCTAGTTGAGTGTCTAATACTCCGTAGAGGCGCAAGGTTTCTTTTTCGTAACGCCCAATCGCATAGGGAATTTGTTCGGGTGCAAAGCGTTTGAAGTGGTTTAGCTGACCAAACATCGGGCCGACGCTGGCCATTTGAAACATCAGCCACTGCATTACTTGAAAGTATTTTTGTTTGTCGGTGGGCAGAAATCTGCCGCTTTTTTCGGCAAGATAGAGCAGAATAGCGCCGGACTCGAAGACGGTGATGCCGTTATCTCGATCGACTATCGCCGGAATTTTGCTGTTGGGGTTGATGGCGATGAACTCTGGGCTAAACTGGTCGTTTTTTGTGATGTCGATGACGTGCACGTTGTAGGGTAAACCTATTTCTTCGAGCATGATCGAGACTTTGCGACCGTTCGGGGTGGTAAAAGTGTAGAGGTCAATCATAGTTGTGATGTTAAGTTGAAAGTTTGCAAGGCAGGAAATAACATGATATACTATCACAATTTGGATGAAAATTCTGATAGTATATCTATTGTGTTAAAATTATATTCTAATAATAGAAGAATAACGATCGCTCGAAATGGACATTATTGAAATTCTCAAAGACGATTATCAAACATTTCCCGAGAATCAGACTTACAGCATCTATGCAAAAGATGTTTATTTTGAAGATCCGGTGAACCGATTTACAGGAGTTGAGCGCTACCGCAAAATGATCGGGTTTATAGGTACTTTTTTTCAGGATGTAAATCTCGATTTGTACGGGATTTCTCAGTCTGGAGATACTATAGACACTCGCTGGACTCTGAGCTGGATAGCACCGCTACCTTGGAAACCGAAAATGGCGATCGCCGGTAGGAGCGAACTGAAAGTCAACAGCGACGGTTTAATTGTTTCTCACATCGATTACTGGGACTGTTCGCGGTTGGATGTTCTCAAACAGCTTGTATTTCCTCGGAAAACTAATGTTTGAGAATTTTTCTTAGGTTTTTTAGCAATAAAAAATATTGTTTTAAGAGCGATATCCCTTTTTTAACCGCAGATGTTAGCAGATAAACACAGATGAACGCTGAGGGATTTTTATTTGTTGCAATTGATATCTGAGATAAGTAATTTTAACTGATATTGACATTGCACCAATTTCCTGGATCACGGGAAAGGTGCTGGGTTCAGCGGTGGGCGATCGCCCAAATTAATTCCCCCACAAAATTAATTTTTGTTACATAACGTTACAATATAGGAGTAAATTACTTTCAGGCGAGCTAAACAATCAATGCGCTTAATATTAATGACTGGAAAAGGCGGCGTCGGCAAAACCTCCGTAGCCGCTGCGACGGGGCTGCGATGTGCCGAATTGGGATACAAAACCCTAGTGCTGAGTACAGATCCCGCTCACTCCTTAGCCGACAGCTTTGACATGGAACTGGGACACGATTCGCGGCTGGTGAAACCGAATTTGTGGGGAGCAGAATTAGACGCTCTCAGGGAATTAGAAGGCAATTGGGGAGCAGTTAAGCGCTACATTACTCAAGTCTTGCGAGCGCAGGGACTCGAAGGGGTGCAAGCTGAAGAATTAGCCATCTTGCCCGGAATGGATGAAATCTTCGGTTTAGTGCGGATGAAGCGGCATTACGACGAAGGCGAATTTGATGTTTTAATTATCGATTCTGCTCCGACTGGCACAGCATTGAGACTGCTAAGTTTGCCGGAAGTTGGCGGCTGGTACATGAGAAAATTTTACAAGCCGCTGCAAGGCATATCAGCCGCCCTTAGACCTTTAGTTGAACCTATTTTTAGACCAATTGCGGGTTTTTCTTTACCTGACAAAGAGGTGATGGATGCACCTTACGAATTTTACGAACAAATCGAAGCTTTGGAAAAAGTTTTAACTGACAATACTGTGACTTCGGTAAGGTTAGTTACCAATCCCGAAAAAATGGTAATTAAAGAGTCTCTGCGCGCTCATGCCTATTTGAGTTTGTACAATGTAGCCACAGATTTAGTAGTGGCTAACCGGATTATTCCAGCCGAAGTAACTGACCCATTTTTTAAACGGTGGAAAGAAAGCCAGGAGCAGTACCGTCAGGAAATTCACTCAGATTTCATGCCCCTGCCAGTTAAGGAAGTGCCACTTTATTCTGAAGAAATGTGCGGTTTGGCAGCTTTGGAACGGTTGAAAGAAACCCTTTACAAAGACGAAGATCCCAGTCAAGTTTATTACAAAGAAAATACGATTAAGATTGTGCAGGAAAACAATCAATATAGTCTTGAGCTGTATTTGCCCGGAATTGCTAAGGATCAGATCCAGTTGAGCAAAACGGGAGATGAGTTGAATGTTCGGATTGGGAATCACCGCCGTAATTTGGTGTTACCGCAAGCTTTAGCGGCGCTGCAACCTTCAGGGGCGAAGATGGAGGATGATTATTTGAAAATTAAGTTTGCTTAACCAGACTTACGCACAATCAACCTAAACAACCCGGTTTCTAGGAAAAATCGTGGATAATCCCTTGAGATATTCACGCAGAAACCGGATTTTTTGCCTGCGTGCAGGTACAGGGTAAACGCATCTATAGTTATTTCAAATAAATGTGAGACAGAGGTAAGATCATGATAAAATCGATAAAAATAGTTAATTAGAAAAAAAT
>NZ_JAUBQB010000072.1:0-37301 GCF_036701035.1 Microcoleus sp. Pol7_B2
AACTTATATTTAACTCTGCTTGAATATATCGATCGCTCCTGCTCTTGGTTGGCGATCGATTATTCAGCAAGCCCTAACTAAGGAGTAATCACTACAGGCTCATTCACCTTTTTGGGTTTCCCAAAATAAGCTTGAAACACCTCTTTGGCGATTGGGGCCGCGGCAACAGAACCATAACCGCCATTTTCCACAACCACGGCGATCGCAATTTCCGGCTTGGAGACAGGCCCGAAGGCCACATACAAAGAGTGATCCTCCTGTCCAATAACCTCCGAAGTCCCTGTTTTGCCCGCCGTCAGCGGAATCGTACCGTCATTCATCCCCTGTCCAGTACCCTGGGCAACCACCGCGATCAGTCCTTCCTTAACCACCTGAATTGTTGAAGGTTTCATCCCCGTATGTACCGGTTTAATCTCCGCTGTGCCAGTCATAGAAGTCAAAAGATGAGGCTTCACCCGATAGCCCCCATTAGCGATCGAACTCACCATCACTGCCGCCTCCAAAGGAGTCACTAACACCAACCCCTGACCGATCGACATCGTTACCGTATCACCCGCATACCAAGGTTCTTTATAAATTTTCTCCTTCTCCTCCGGCGTCGGGATTTGACCGTAATCGCCGCCGCCTAGCCCCAAAAGATTAAAATCCGTATCCTTGCCAATTCCCAAGCGTTTTCCCCACTTAGAAATTTGCTCCGGCCCCGTACTAATCCCCACTTGATAAAAAAACGTATTGCTGCTGAAAGCCAAAGCATCCCGAAAGCCGATGTCGCCGTAACCGCCGCTGTGTTCGTTAAAATCAATTCCCCCCACAGTAATGTAAGACGAAGTACCGAGAATGGAGTCCGGGGAAAATTTGCCCGACTCCAAACCCGCGACGGAAGTCACAATTTTAAACGTGCTACCGGGGGGATAGCCTTGCATGGCCCGATTCAAAAATGGATTTTCCGGGTCTTGAAGAGTTTCCCACTCATCCTTAGTGATTTTTCGCGTAAACAGATTGGGGTCAAAAGTCGGGTGGCTGGCCATAACTAATACCGCCCCGGTTTTGACATCCATGGCCACTACTGCTCCCCGGCGGTTCCCCAGGGCTTTTTCCGCTGCTTTTTGCATTTCCAAGTCTATGGTTAGCTGCACCGCCTCACCGGGTTTGGGCGGTGTCTCTCCCATCAGCCGCAATTCTTGATTGTTGGCATTTACCTCGATCAGCCGATCGCCCCAAACTCCCGCAATCTTCTTGTTAGAACTCGCTTCTATGCCCATCTGACCGACAATCATCCCCATCGGGTATTCAGGATGAGCTTCCAAGTCTGCTGCGGTAGCCTCGCCAATATATCCGATAACGTGAGCCGCCAAACTGCCTTCGGGATAGTAGCGGTTCGCTTCTGGCCGCACTTCCACTCCCCGCATTTGTCCCACCTGTTCTGCTAGCGGCACAAACACCTCTGGCGGCATTGCTTGCTTGAGCCGCACGGGTCTATAGGATTGAGGATCGACCTCTTTTAATTTTTTTAAAATTTCTTGTGCGGGGATTTTAACCAATGGACTCAACTTTTCTGCTGTGGCTTTCCACTCTTCCGGCGTTTGTTCTTTCGGCCACAAATATACCGATCGAGCTAAATTGTTTGCCGCTAGCAACTTGCCTTTGCGATCGATAATGTGTCCGCGATTCGCCGGCATTGGCACTAGGCGAACGCGATTGTTTTCCGCTCTTTCCCGGTTTTGCTTCCCTTGTATCAGTTGCAATTCCACCAGCCGACTAGCGTGCAGGCCTAGCAAACCTGTTGCCACCAGCATTAACATTATCGCCCGGTGTATCGGACGCTCCTGTTTCTTAGGAGTTTCCGCCAGGGTTTTGTCAGAAGAGTGAAATGCTGAGATCGAATAAACTTGTCGTTGCATCATTCTATAGGTAGATGTCAAATCCTAGATTTTAGATTCCTGATGGTCAGTTGTGAAGTATACATCATCAAACCGGGGGCGATCGGGCCTTTACTCTTGGGGGAAGGGGAATAATTGATGATTAACTTTTGACTCACCATTAATAACTCATGACTGCTAACTAATCCCCCAAGCACCAAGAAATAGCCAGAAAAATCAAGATCAGGCTCAGCCAATTAGGGAGGTGGAGCCAGCCAGATAAGCCTATAGGTAACAATACCAAGACCTGTGTCAATAGGGAACCGATCGCCAACAGCAAGGCTAGGAGTATCAAATTTATCATCTTGACACCGTACAATTTCGGACATGAGTCGCTCGCCTGTGGCAGAAATCCGAGTGGCACAAGCGAGCGCGATCGTACAGGGATTGTCCTGATAGACATAAGAAAGAGAAGCTAGGAGGTTTTGAACTAATTTAAAAAAAATTATTCTTCCTCCCGAGTTTGGATTCTAGGGGCTGCCATGGGTAAATTCTGAGTTGTGGTTTTAAGTTGTGACCGAGGAGTATTGCCATGTTGTTTAATCAGCCAGCCAATTTCAAAAACGGTGCGCTCTTGGGTGCGATCGCCGCGATCGTCGCCCTACCAGTTTTAGCAGAAACAGCCAATTTCGGCACTTTAACTTTATCGCGAGGTTTTGCAACCCCAACAGCAGTTTTGAGAGGTTCCACAGGCGGATCGTACTCTCTATCTGTCATAGCCAACGCCGATCGCCACAAAAACAAATGTTTGGGTTTTGCCACCCCAACTCCCGACCACATCATAGTCTTGCAGCAAAACTTTTCAAAACTCACACTCCAAGTCAACAGCGGAGGCAAGGACACGACCTTACTCGTACAAGGCCCCGGTAATGCGGTGCGCTGCGGAGACGATATAGGTCAGAATAAAGATGCTGGCATACTTGATTCAGACTGGCAAGCAGGCTCTTACAAGATTTGGGTAGGTACTCTCGAACCCGGAGTCAAGTCTAACTATACAATCTCAGTACAGGAATAGAACGCAGCGGCGCTGTTGGATGGCGACAATAAAATGTCGTCAAATTCTACCCCACTCTTCCGCCTCCCGATCGACCGCTCACTTCTCCCATCCAGTAAAATGTAAAATCGAAAGTGGCGTGTTTAACCAAAATAGGTAACTCCGAAAGTGCTAAAGACTCTTAGAGCTGACTTCAGTATAATTTTCGATCGCGACCCTGCCGCTCGCAACTGGCTGGAAGTTTTGTTTTGCTACCCCGGTCTTCAGGCCCTGGTGCTGCACCGCCTCGCACACTGGCTTTATGTACTGGGACTTCCCTTCATCCCCCGCTTGATTTCCCACATTGCTCGCTTTTTGACCGGAATTGAAATCCACCCAGGGGCAACCATCGGCAAAAGCGTATTCATCGACCACGGTATGGGGGTTGTGATCGGCGAAACAGCGATTATCGGCGATTTTGCCCTAATTTACCAAGGTGTCACCCTTGGCGGTACTGGCAAACAAAGCGGCAAGCGCCACCCTACCGTCGGCGAAAACGTAGTTGTAGGTGCCGGCGCCAAGGTACTCGGCAATCTGCAAATTGGCAATAACGTCCGCATCGGCGCGGGTTCCGTCGTGCTCCGCGACGTACCATCTGACTGTACAGTGGTAGGGATTCCCGGCCGCATCGTCTATCGATCGGGAGTGCGCGTCAATCCCCTAGAACACGGCAGTTTGCCGGATTCGGAAGCTGTGGTAATTCGCTCTTTGCTCGATCGTATCGAGTCCCTCGAACAGCAAGTAAAAAGTTTGCTTCCTCAAGCATCTGTCTCCTTAAATTCTGTTCCCAATTCGCCTTCAGGATTCCCAACTTTAAATCAAACCAGCAATGTAGCTGTAGCTGAAAAAACCCAATTAGCTGTTGCCACCACTTGTCAGTTAAAAGATAAAGCAATTCAAGAGTTTTTTGATGGCACCGGCATCTGAGGAGTGAAAAATTAAAAGTTAAAAATCCCAATCTCTGTTTTTAATTTTTAATTTTTAATTTTTCACTTTAATTTTTCACGGATTAACCGATCGCACAGACCAATTTCCCTCCCCGTCGCGCCGATAAAGCGACCGATTTTGCGGTTCCCCCCGCAACTCCAAAAAATCCACCGTTTCCGGTTCCAACAACAGCAAGCAAAAATTAGGCAGCGGGTCGATCGCATTTGGGGAAGCAGAATCAAAAGCACTAGCCTCGGCTTTGTCATCCCCCGGATGCGGCCAAGCAAACTGTGCTCTAGCCGCCTCAGAAAGCTCCTGCCAAGTTGTGCGCCGGGATAAACAAAACTCTGCCTCTGGATAATCTGCCCCTACCAAAACTAGCTTTCCAGCAATCCGAAATTGTTCGCGAGTTTTCGGGAAATACCAGCAAATTTCCCCCCAAGGATAGAGGTTAATCTCCTCTGCCTTTTGACTGCGAATATCTGTAATAAACTTTAACTGATTAGTATCTGCTAAAAAGCCTCGAAACACCACAGTGCGGTTGGCCGGACGCCCGGTAGCCCGAACAGTCGCTAGTTGCAAGTAGCGAGCAAAAGCAAGACTGCGGTTGCGGTGGAGCGCGCGAGCTAAGGGCGATCGCCAAAGTGCTAAAGACATAATTAATAACCTATCATATGGGTAATTGGTAATGGGTAATTAGTGCATTTTCCCTTCTGCCTCCTGCTTCTCTCCCCTAAACTCACAATTTACAACTTTTAAAATCTTGCTATTGGTAATTTTATGTCAAATTCACTCTCAAAACTCAAAACTATTGAAACTCCCCACAGTGGCTACCACTGGGACGGCAGTTCCCGGCGCTTTTTTGAAGGCTGGTACTACCGAATAACATTACCAATTCACGGACAATCCTTTGCATTCATGTATTCCATCGAAGACCCCAGAGGCGGTCTACCTTACAGTGGCGGTGCAGCTCAAATTCTCGGTCCGAAAGATAGCTATTTGTGTCGCACCTTCCCCGATGTAAATAAGTTTTGGGCGCACCGAGAAAGCTTAGGTTTCGGACATTGGGGCAAAACAGATTTACAAATTAAACCCGAATATTTAGAGCCGCAAGTATTCGACAGCCGCGTCGAAGAAGGCTATCAAGCTACTGCTACTTTGAATCAAGGTTATCTGCACGATCCGGGAAGCGGCAGCCACTGTTTTTGGCAGTACGAAATTCAACCTATTTATGGCTGGGGAAACTCAGAGGAAATCCAGAGATCTACAGCCGGAATGCTATCTTTTCTGCCCGTATTTGAGCCTGGATGGCAAATTTTAATGGCTCACGGTTTAGCCACGGGCTGGATCGATTGGAATGACCAACGCTACGAATTTAAAGATGCTCCTGCTTACAGCGAAAAAAACTGGGGCGGTGCTTTTCCCCAAAAGTGGTTTTGGATTAATTGCAATTGTTTTCAAGGGGAAAAGGATTTAGCTTTAACTGCTGGCGGCGGGAAGCGGGGCGTGCTGTGGTGGATGGAATCGGTAGCAATGATTTGTCTGCATTACCGAGGAAAATTTTACGAATTTGTGCCTTGGAATTCGCAAGTTAGTTGGACTATTGAGCCTTGGGGAAGCTGGAAAATGCAGGCTAGAAACAGTCAGTTTGAAATAGAGTTAATTGGCACTACAAACAGTTCTGGTACTTATCTGCGAGCTCCTACAGAAAAAGGCATGGCTTTTTGCTGCCGGGATACGACGCACGGCGAATTGCGCTTGCAACTGCGAGAGTTGTTGGGGGGGAATGTCGAAAAAAATGGCAAGCAGCGTTCTAGAATTATCTTAGAGGCTCAAAGTTCTTTATCGGGTTTGGAAGTTGGGGGCGGGCCTTGGGATGAAGTTTGGCGATCGAATTAAACCATTAGTCATTAGTGATTAGTCAGTTAATAGTAGTGAGAACAGCCACGATCCATTTACTCGGTTGGCAATTAGCCAAATTCTACCCCAGCCAGCGGTTAGAAAAAACTTTCAAGGTGATTTTGGGACTAATTTTATGTTTGAGTACAATTTTGATGCCGGCGGCAATTGCTAGTGCGGCCGGTGATTTGTCTCGGCAACCTGTCACCGAACTTACTGTTAGTTTGGGTAACGAAGCTGGCGAACTCAAATTTTTCCCCAATCTGCTAGAATTTGAATCGGGTAAGCGCTATAAATTAGTGCTAAAAAATCCCAGTTCCCAGAAACATTATTTTACTGCTAAAAACTTTGCTGATGCGAGTTGGACTCAAAAAGTTGAAGCGGGTAAGGTGGAAATTAAAGGAGCGATTCACGAACTGGAACTTAAACCGGGCGCTATGGCAGAACGGGTGTTTGTGCCGATGAAATCGGGAACGTATAACTTGCGATGTACGGTAGCCGGACATACGGAAGCGGGGATGATTGGCAAAATTACGATCGCCTCTTAAATCCCAGTTAATACATTAACAGATTGACTAATTTTTGTGTAATCGGAAAACCAGTCTGACGCTCAAAATGTCTGAACATCGGACTAGGATTTGCCTCTAAAAATACATACTCACCCGTTGGCTTAAGACGCCAATCAATAGCAGTCCAATCGAGCATAAATGCCTTTAATATTGCTAAACATTGTTGGTGAACTGATTCGGGCAAATCTACCGGAATTAACTCGGACTCTAAATCTTCCCGAAAGTCCAAAGCTTGACTGCGAATTTCCGCAGAATAAACTGATTCACCAATCACATAACTGCGAATATTTGTCCCAGGAATATACTCTTGTATTGTGATTGGAGAAATACTCAAAGCCAAGTCCAGCCGATTAGGTTCTAAATGTGCCTCTGTCACCAACTTGGTATGAGCGCCACCATAAACTGGCTTAAAAATTACTTTTTTCTGAGATTGGAAAAATTCCCTAACTTGCTCTGGATTGTTACTGATTAAAGTTGCAGGAATTGTAACCCCTATTTGCTTGGCCAGACTCAGTTGTAGGGGTTTTTCTTTATGGAATTGGTATGCCTGCCAGGAATTAATCCAGCGAGCCGGACAAGCTTGCATTAGCGATCGCACTGTACTCATGGAATCGTTCAATGCAACTTGCTGTTGATTTGCATCTTTTAAAAATGCAACGCCAACACCGGAAAAATTGCGCCAAAATACACTGTGAATGTCTTGAAAATTCAACTGGCGACCTCCGGGTAGCGTCAAGCACCCTACCAGAGTATCAGGTTGCCAAGACAGACGTAACTGTCTTGGAAACTGATAGGTATCTAAATAATCTACTTCTGCACCGGCTTGGGTGAGAGCATCTTTTATATGAGCAGCATGAGCATCTGAATCGTTACCCAGAATTAAAATGTTCATGGGAAATTTGAAAATTAAAAATGTGCTAAAAGCAAGTACAAATATGAAAAGTCGCATCACTTGTTTTGAGAGTGTTGCAACTTTTTATATATTGAAAAAAAACTTTGAAAAAAAACACTCGAATGAGGCTGAATCTTTGAAAGTCTTATTACAGAAATAAGCGGAAGAGTTCAGGAATTAGGCAGAATCTCTACCATTGTCGCCAGGAATGAGATTACCAATAAATAGGGCCTCCACCGCCTTCAAACCAAGCTTTTGTGTAAGGTCCTCCACCCTCTTCACCTATAGCCAGAGTGGTCATCGGAGGGTCAATGGGAATAGGCTTGGGAGGAAATCCTCCTCCTCCTTCACTTCCCGGACAGGGAGCTGAGATACACTGTATCGGACCACCCCCACCTTCTTCACCTAGAGCCAGAGTCGTGAAACGAATTCCACCTCCGATGTGGGCGGCCTGTTCATCAGTTAACGTCTCTTCAAAATCCAAATCAATTGCTTCCAGATCAGCAATATCTAGATCAAAAGGATGATTCATAAAAGTATCCTACTTGAGTAAAAGATTAGGCTTGTTTACCCATAATCTAAATCAAGAGGATGAAGTGATGTTGCCATTTTGGCAAATTTGAAAGTAAGTATTGTAACTGTTAATTAAAAAATGTTAAGCTGACTCTAGCGGAGCCATTGTCAGTCCGGCACGGCTCAATTGCATATGATAAAGTTCTGCTTGCTCTTGCGGGCCAACCCAGACGGTGGCCTGGCCTTCGTGGTGGATTTGGTTGGCGAGTTTCCAAGCTTGATCGCTCGTCATCCCCGGAATGTATTTCGTCAAACATTCCACAACGTGCTGGAATGTGTTGAAGTCGTCGTTAAGAACTATTACCCGATAGTTGGGATAAGGTTTGCGGGTAACTTGACTCGATCGAACGGGTGCTATGGTTGGTGAAGAGGTCATCGCGCGAACAGCCACTAAAACTACAAAATTCGTAAAATAGTTACCTCTAAAATTATAACACAATTTCAAAATGTTTCAACCCCTACTTGGTATTTTGATCCGCTTCGGGGTTTATTTTCACAGCCAGGCCCTGCGTTAGATTTCTCCAGAAACTGTGGGGAGTAGAGGTTAGGCATCCTGTCCCCCATTGACAGGCTTTTCTGGAGAAATCTCTTGCACCGCGCCGATTAAACTAAAGTTAACACTCGATTGAGATCAGAAGTGTCACCGTCAGAATACGCTTGCAGCAGAAGTTGCTTTAAATCTTCAATCAGCGGATAGCGGGGGTTCGCTCCGGTACACTGATCGTCAAAAGCGCGATCGGCCATTTCTTCAACGCGAGCAAAAAAGAAATCATCACTCATTCCCTGACTGGCAAGAGCCTCCTGAATCGTGCTAGGAAGATCTACCTCACGCTTGAGAGCTTCCACCGCTGCGATCAACTTCTCAACTTTTTCATCTTCTGTATCGCCGCCCAAATTCAGATAGTCCGCAATTCGAGCATAACGCCACTTGCTGTTAGGATACTTGTTTTGAGAAAAAATCGCTTGTTTGAACGGAACATCCGTTGCATTGTAGCGAATTACATGGGAAATCATCAGCGCATTCGCTAAACCGTGAGGGACGTGGCAAGTTGCACCTAATTGGTGAGCTACTGAGTGACAAACCCCCAGAAAAGAGTTAGCAAATGCCATACCGGCCATCGTAGCAGCATAATGTACTTTCTCCCGCGCTTTCGGATCGTTAGCACCATTTTTGTAAGCGCTGGGCAGGTATTTAAACAGCAAACGAATCGCTTCTAAAGCCAAACCATTTGTATACTCAGAAGCCAACACAGAAACATAAGCTTCTAAAGCGTGGGTTAGCGCATCAATGCCGCCGTAAGCAGTCAGTTTCCGGGGCATATTCAGCGTCAGTTCTGGATCGACGATCGCCATACTCGGAGTCAGAGCATAATCTGCAAGCGGATACTTAATCCCCGATCGTTCATCCGTAACAACCGCAAAAGGCGTGACTTCCGAACCCGTTCCCGAAGTAGTTGGAATTGCCACCATAATTGCCTTTGAACCCAAAGGCGGCAGTTCGTATACCCGCTTGCGAATATCCATAAACCGCATCGCCAATCCTTCAAACTCAATTTCTGGATGCTCGTACATCAGCCACATTACTTTAGCAGCATCCATCGGCGAGCCACCACCAAAGGCAATAATCACATCTGGATGGAAACTATTGCAGATTTCTAAACCTTTGCGAACAGTAGCCAGCGAAGGATCGGGTTCCACATCGTAAAATGTGTAGTGATCGATGCCGATTTCTTCCAAACTATCTGTGACTTCCTTAGTCAATCCCAATTCAAACAAAGGTTTATCCGTCACGATCAAAGCACGTTTCTTACCTGCAAGATCCCTCAAAGCTACAGGAAGACAACCCGACTTAAAATAAATCTTGGGAGGAATGCGGAACCAGAGCATATTCTCGCGCCGTTCTGCTACGGTTTTTATATTCAGCAGGTGATGGGGTGTCACGTTGACAGAAATCGAATTATCGCCCCAGCTACCGCAACCGAGGGTAAGGGAGGGATCGAGGCGGAAATTGTACAAATCGCCGATCGCACCTTGAGAAGAAGGCGTATTAATCAGCACCCGCGAAGTCTCTAGTTTGCTTTCAAAATAACGAATGTGCTTCTGATTGTGGGGGGCGGTATAGAGTACAGAAGTATGGCCGTGTCCGCCAAAAATTATCAACGCTTCAGCTTTGTCTACTGCTTCATTAAAGTCCTTGGCGCGGTACATTGCGAGAATCGGCGAAAGTTTTTCACAAGCAAAGGGTTCTTCTTTACCAACCGCCTCCACTTCTCCAATCAAAACCCTGATGTTGGCCGGCACTACAAAACCCGCAATCTGCGCCACCTTTTGCACCGATTGTCCGACAATTTCGGCATTCAATCGCCCATCAATTAAGATTACCTGCCGCACTTTTTCCCGTTCTTCCGCATTGAGGAAGTAAGCACCGCGCTTGATAAATTCCAGTTGCACTGCATCGTACACCTCATCCACAACAACCACCGATTGTTCCGAAGCACAAATCGTGCCGTTGTCAAAAGTTTTGCTGAGCAAAATTGAGCTGACAGCCATTTGGATGTGGGCGGTTTCATCGATGATGGCGGGAGTATTTCCCGCGCCGACACCGAGGGATGGGTGCCCTGAAGAGTAGGCAGCTTTTACCATTCCCGGCCCGCCAGTTGCCAAAATAAGTTTGATATCGGGGTGCTGCATCAAAGCTTGGGAAAGCGGCACAGTTGGCTCATCAATCCACCCAATAATATCCGGTGGTGCTCCTGCCGCTACAGCAGCATCGAGGATGATTTTTGCCGCCGCAGCCGTGCAGGATTTTGCACGGGGATGGGGCGAAAATATAATGCCATTTCTCGTCTTGAGCACGATTAAAGACTTGAAGATGGTGGTGGAAGTCGGGTTAGTTACAGGAACGATTCCCGCCAGCACTCCCACGGGTTCGGCAATGCGTTCGTAGCCAAAATGCCGATCGGACTCAATGATACCGCAAGTCTTGTCGTTTTTGTATTTGTTATAAATCATTTCCGAGGCAAAATGATTTTTGATTGCCTTATCTTCGATGACTCCCATTCCCGATTCTTTGACGGCTGCCTTGGCTAAGGGAATGCGGGCGGCATTAGCGGCTAAAGCTGCTTGCTTGAATATGCGATCGACCTGTTCTTGAGTGTAGGTGGCAAATTCAGCTTGGGCTGCTTTCACTTTTTGAATGAGCGCTTCTAATTCATCTACATTGGTAACTTTCATGTTGTTTTTCCTAATGTTTATTTTGGTAAAATTATTGCCTCAATCTTTGATTGGTAGGGAACCTGCAGATCGACGCAGATAATTTCAAGATTGTTGGTGAGTTGTGAACGCGGTATTTTAATTATTATATACCGCTAGCTCCGATCGCATTGACGCCGCGACTGCGAAAAATATCAACTGTTTGTTGGACGAGTTCCGGTGAAGCTGGAGGTGTATCCTTGAGTTCGTAATCCAGTTTTAATTGTTCCCATTTGTATTCTCCCATTTTATGAAATGGTAATACTTCGACTTTTTCCACATTGTTCAGATTGGCAATAAAATTCGCTAGTTTTTCTACGTTTTCGATGGCATCTGTGAGGTGAGGAACTAGAACGAACCGAATCCACGTCGGTTTGCCAATTTCGCTGAGATATTTAGCCATTGCTAAAGTTGGTTCGATGGAAACGTTGGTGACTTTGTAATACAGTTCTGGAATGTAGGATTTGATGTCCAATAAAACCAGATCGGTCATTTCCAGAACCGGTTTAGCCACTTCTAAAAGACAGAATCCTGATGTGTCTAGGGCTGTATGCAATCCCATTTGATGACACCGACTAAAGATTTCTCTGACAAAATCCGGCTGCATCAACGGTTCGCCGCCGCTGACTGTAACGCCTCCTTTCCGCAGGTAGGATTTACATTTTGTAATTTGATCGATTAAATAATCAACGGTTACTTCTTTACCATCGGGGGAATTGTGGCAGTCGGGATTGTGACAGTAAAGACAGCGTAACGGACAGCCTTGGGTGAAGACGATAAACCGGATTCCGGGGCCGTCTACGGTACCAAATGTTTCGATTGAATGAATGCGACCAATTCCAGACATTGATTTGGTTTTGAATTTTGCTTGGCTTCAACTCCGCTCAGTCAGCCGTCAAGTTAAAGTTTTAGTTTGGGCTTCGATTCCGCTCAGCCAGCGGTTAAATCGTTAACGGAGCGAAGTCGAAGTTTGAGTTTGGGCTTTGCTCAGACAGCGTTTAGGTTGGTAGCTGAGCGAAGTCGAAGCTATACCCGTTCGTGGAACGTGCGTTTAATCACATCTAATTGCTGTTCGCGGGTAAGTTTGATGAAATTAACCGCATAACCGGAGACGCGAATTGTTAGCTGGGGATAGTTTTCTGGATGTTCCATCGCATCTAGTAATGTTTGCCGATCGAGCGCGTTAACATTGATGTGATGGCCGCCATCGTGGAAGTAACCGTCTATAAGACTAACTAGGTTATTAGTCCGATCGCTCTCCATTCTGCCCAAGGCCTGCGGTAGAATCGAAAAAGTATTCGATATGCCATCTTGACAATCACTGTAAGGCAGTTTTGCTACAGAAGATAAGGATGCGATCGCCCCACAGGAATCTCGGCCGTGCATCGGGTTAGCACCGGGAGCAAAGGGTTCGCCTGCTTTACGTCCGTCGGGAGTGCTACCAGTTTTTTTGCCGTACACTACGTTAGAAGTAATCGTGAGTACCGATTGAGTCGCTACAGCGCCGCGGTAGGTTTTGTGCTGGCGAATTTCGTTCATGAACCTTTGCACGAGTTCGATCGCCAGACTGTCTACGCGATCGTCATTATTGCCGTATTTGGGATATTCTCCTTCGATCGAGTAATCTACGGCTAAACCTTGCTCGTTGCGAAGCACCTTAACTTTAGCGTGTTTGATCGCCGAGAGCGAATCGGCCACCACGGACAGTCCCGCAATTCCGCAGGCCATTGTCCGGTAAACATCGCGATCGTGCAATGCCATTTCCAGCCGTTCGTAGCAGTATTTGTCGTGCATATAGTGAATGACATTCAACGTATTGATATACGTTTTTGCCAACCACGCCATCATGTCATGGAACCGCGCTCTTACCTCTTCATAATCGAGATATTCGGTAGTAATCGGTGAGAACTGCGGCGCAATTTGGTCGCCGGACTTCTCATCTTTACCGCCGTTAATCGCATAGAGCAAAGTCTTCGCCAAGTTAACTCGCGCGCCGAAAAACTGCATTTGCTTGCCAATTCGCATCGCGGAGACACAACAGGCGATCGCGTAATCATCGCCGTATTGAGGACGCATCAAGTCGTCGTTTTCGTACTGAATTGAACTCGTATCGCTGGATACCTTCGCACAGAATTCTTTGAAGTTTTCCGGCAAGTTTTCCGACCACAACACGGTGAGATTTGGTTCTGGTGCAGTACCGAGGTTTGAGAGAGTGTGCAAGAATCGGAAACTGTTACGAGTTACCAATGTTCTACCGTCAGTGCTGATACCGCCGATCGCCTCTGTTACCCAAGTTGGATCGCCAGAAAACAGAGCGTTATAGTCGGGAGTTCGCAAAAACCGCACCATGCGGAGTTTCATTACAAAATGGTCGATCAGTTCTTGCAATTCCACTTCGGAACTCGCGCCACTTTGCAAATCGCGCTCGCAATAAATGTCTAAAAACGTCGATACGCGGCCGAGAGACATCGCTGCCCCGTTTTGTTCTTTCACTGCTCCCAAGTAGCCAAAATACACCCACTGGACAGCTTCTCGTGCGTTTGCCGCCGGACGGCTAATATCAAAGCCGTAGCTAGCAGCCATTTCTTTTAACTCAAACAATGCCCGAATTTGCTCGGATAACTCTTCGCGTAAACGAATTGTTCCCTCGTCCATCGCGTCTAGTTCGAGCGATTCTTGCTGTGTTTTTTTATCATCAATTAGGCGATCGACACCGTACAAAGCAACGCGCCGATAGTCACCGATAATCCGCCCGCGTCCGTAGGCATCTGGCAAACCTGTGATGATACCAGAACGTCTCGCCAGACGCATCGAGCGCGTGTAAACATCGAATACACCATCGTTATGAGTTTTGCGATATTTCGTAAATATTTCTTCTGTTTGCCGATCGAGCTGATAGCCGTAAGCTTCTAAACCGGCCTTGACCACACGAATTCCCCCCAAGGGCATAATCGCGCGTTTCAATGGTCTATCTGTTTGCAAACCTACTATTTGTTCTAAGTCGCGATCGATGTATCCTGCTGCATGAGCCGTGATCGATGTGGGAATTTTTGTATCAACATCCAATACACCTTTTTCGCGCTCTTGCTTCATTAATTCCAGAACTTTTTGCCAAAGCTGCTGGGTTTTTTCGGTTGGTGCTGTGAGAAATTCTGCATTCCCTTCATAGGGGGTATAATTCTTTTGGATGAAGTCTCTGACGTTGACTTCGTTTGTCCAGTTGCCTTCCCTAAAGCCGTGCCATTGTACTAACATAGCTTGCTTTTACCTCAATTTTTTGTTAGCGATCGATCTTTTCTGCTTCGACCACTACATCTACTATATATTTAATCTCACTATTTTAAATACCCTGTTCGATCTTTGTTACAAAATTTTACTTCCTAATTCCCTGGGAAGAATTAAGATAGATAGTAGCCAGAAATTCCTATTAAATTTGTGAGGAAGCTCTGACAAAATTGGATTCCGAACTAACAGTTAGACAACGGAAATGTTGTTTAAGTGCGGGTCGGTGGGGAACGCGCAATGAGATTTTTTTGTCAGGAACCGCGAACACCAGAAGAAGATGAATAAAAAGCAGAAAAAGAGCAGAAAAAGAGTTCGGATTGGATGCGGTAATTGTTATCGAAAGCAGAGCAATATTAATTGCTGATTAATTGAAGTAGGGTATTATGCAGATAAATTCTAGAAATCAAAGCACTGCGAGCGATCCGGCTCACGATATTTGGAAAGAACAGCGTCATCCGCTCGATCGGATTTTTCGGCCTCGCTCCGTGGCTGTAATCGGCGCAACAGAGAGAGAAGGAAGCGTCGGACGTACTCTCCTGTGGAACTTGATTCGGAGTCCTTTTGGCGGAACAGTTTTTCCGGTGAATCCGCAGCGCCGCAGCGTCTTGGGGCTCAAGTCTTATCCTGACATTGCTAGCGTCCCGGAAGTAGTGGATCTGGCGGTGATTGCTACGCCTGCTGCTGGGGTGCCACAAGTGATCCGCGAATGTATCGCTGCTGGGGTGAAGGGAGCAATTATTGTTTCTGCTGGCTTTAAAGAGATTGGTGCTGCTGGGGAGGCTTTAGAACAGCAAGTTATGGCCGAGGCGCGTCGGGGCGGAATGCGGATTATCGGCCCCAATTGCCTCGGGGTGATGAATCCTGTGCTTGGGCTCAATGCTACTTTTGCAAGTACGATCGCCCGTCCGGGTAATGTCGCCTTCATCAGTCAAAGCGGCGCCCTCTGTACTTCAATTCTCGACTGGAGTTTGGGGGAAAATGTCGGTTTTAGCGCTTTTGTGTCGATCGGCTCTATGCTCGATGTCGGTTGGGGCGATCTGATCGAGTATTTCGGAGACGATCCCCATACCCACAGTATCGTTTTGTACATGGAATCTATGGGTGATGCTCGTTCGTTCCTGTCCGCTGCCCGCCCCGTGGCGATCGACAAACCGATCATCATTCTCAAGGTAGGACGTACCGCCGCCGCCGCCCAAGCCGCCGCTTCCCATACGGGAGCTTTGACCGGCAGCGATGACGTGCTTAACGCTGCTTTCCGTCGCTGTGGCGCGTTGCGGGTACATACGATTTCCGATTTGTTCGACATGGCAGAAATTCTTGCCAAGCAACCGCGACCGCAGGGCAACCGCCTATCGATCGTCACCAATGCAGGAGGCCCAGGGGCGATCGCCACTGATGCCTTAATTAGCGACGGCGGTGCGCTGGCAGATTTGGCACCAGAGACGCTGCAGCAGCTTGATGAGTTTTTGCCGCCTCAGTGGAGTCATCACAACCCGATCGATATTTTGGGCGATGCTAGTAGCGATCGTTATGCCAAAACTTTAGAAGTTGTCGCTCCAGATCCCAATAGTGACGGATTGCTGGTCATCCTAACGCCACAAGCGATGACAAATCCCACCCAAACCGCAGAAAAACTCAAGTCTTACAGCCAACTCGGAAAGCCCTTATTAGCAAGCTGGATGGGCGGTGTGGAAGTGTCAGCGGGAACGCAAATTCTCAATCAGGCAAATATTCCGACTTTCCCCTATCCCGATACCGCAGTCAGGTTATTCAACTATATGTGGCGGTACACGTACAACCTGCGCGCTATCTACGAAACGCCTTCTCTATCGGCTGATTGCGATGTCTGGTGTCCCGATCGATCGGCGGCCGCAAATATTGTGACTTCTGCACGCAAAAGCGATCGCACTTTGTTAACAGAATACGAATCGAAGCAGTTGCTGGCAGCTTATGGGATTCCCACCATCGCCACATCCATCGCCACCACCGAGCGCGAAGCTGTAGAAATTGCCGAGATCCTGGGTTATCCAGTGGTGCTAAAACTGCATTCTGAGACGATTACTCACAAAACCGATGTGGGGGGCGTAAAACTAAATTTAGGCGATGCTAAGGCTGTAATTAGTTCCTTTGAGGCGATCGCCCAGCGGGTACTGGCGATCGATCCTGCAGCGTTTCTCGGCGTAACCGTGCAGCCGATGGTGCATTTGGAAGGCTATGAACTAATTTTAGGTAGCAGTATCGACCCACAATTTGGGCCGGTGATGCTGTTTGGTTCCGGCGGACAATTAGTGGAAGTCTTTCAAGATCGATCGCTGGCACTTCCGCCTTTAAATACCACCCTAGCGCGGCGGATGATGGAGCAAACGCGCATCTATAAAGCTTTGCAAGGAGTGCGCGGCCGATCGGCAATTGACTTGGTGCAACTCGAACAGTTATTAGTTCGTTTCAGTCAACTGATTGTAGAGCAACCTCAAATTGCCGAGATTGATATTAATCCACTGTTGGTTTCTCCTGAAGGTGCGATCGCTCTTGATGCCCGCGTTGTTCTGCAAACAACGGAAAACGCCATTTCACCCGCGATTCGCCCGTATCCTACGCAATACGTTCAAACATGGTCAACTAATGGCGATCGTCCCATCACCATCCGTCCGATTCGCCCAGAAGATGAGCCGCTGATGGTGCTGTTCCATGAAGAACTTTCGGAAGAGAGCGTGTATTTGCGCTACGCTCACATGGTAAAGTTAAAGCACCGCATCGCTCACGAACGTTTGACCCGGATTTGTTTTATTGACTACGATCGGGAAATGCTGTTAGTAGCCGATCGTCAAGACCCGGAAACCTCAGAACACCGGATTTTGGGAGTAGCGCGTCTGAGCAAACTCCACGGCAAAAACGAAGCCGAATTTGCCCTGATCGTTAGCGATAGCTATCAGCAGCGCGGTTTGGGAACAGAATTATTGAGGCTGCTGCTGCAAATTGGTCAGGAAGAGAAATTAGAGGCGATCGTCGGCTACATTCTCAATAGCAACTACAAGATGCAGAGCCTCTGTAAAAAACTAGGATTTGAACTCCAACCAGACCGAGGCGAAGGAATGTTGAAAGCTGTTTTTGTTTGCTAATAGCAAGTTTTGTTAAATAATATCAATTCCTGCTGCGCCGTAATGATATCAAATCCGCGTTTCATCGTCCAGAAAAAGTCGAATCAAGCTGCCGACAAATAATTCGCGCAATTTTCAGTTTTTTGATTCACCGTCAACCGTCAACCGTCAACCGGAATCAATATAATTCTCATTCATCACAACTTTCGTCCTCACTACAAACTTTATAGGTTTGTAGTGAGGACGAAAGTCCTCAAACTCAGATGCTACTAAGCCGCAGCCAAATTTGCTGCTGCGAAATCCCAGTTAGCCAAATTATCCAAGAAATTAGTAATGTAGTCGGGACGGCGGTTTTGGAAATCCAAATAATAAGCGTGTTCCCACACATCCAAAGTCAGCAACGGAGTTTGGCCGTGTGCAACCGGGGTGTCAGCGTTAGCAGTTTTGGTAACTTTCAAAGTGCCGTTGTCCACAACCAGCCAAGCCCAGCCGCTACCGAACTGAGTTGTCGCAGCAGTCTTGAATTCTTCTTTGAATTTGTCGAAGCTGCCGAAGTCAGCGTTGATTTTGTCAGCTAAAGCTCCTGTCGGAGTGCCGCCGCCGCCCGGTTTGAGGGAATTCCAGAAAAAATTGTGGTTCCAAACTTGACCTGCATTGTTGAAAATGCCTGCTTTGGATGGGTCTTTAGCAGATTCCTTGACAATTTCTTCAAGGGATTTGCTCGCCATTTCCGTTCCTTCAATCAGTTTATTCAGATTGGTCACGTAAGCAGCGTGGTGCTTGTCGTGGTGGAACGAAAACGTGTTGGCCGACATATGAGCTGGTTCTAGGGCGTCAGCGGCGAAGGGTAATGGTGCGAGTTCAAATGCCATTGTGTTCAATCCTCTCTGGATTACTTTTGGTTTTTGGGCTAACTTTCCGGCTTTTTTATGATTAAAGCCGAGAGTCGCTAGCTTGAGTTTATCAAGCTGTGGTCAATAATTCTTTACAATTTTCATATTTTATAGCAGTTGCAGCATTTTAGGATTTTGACTTCTGCTTTTCACGAGTCAAATCTACTAATAGCAGGTATGGAGTATCACAAACTTTGGCAAAATGTCAACCCGCCTGCGCGGTAAATAAAAGTTTATGGCAAATTGTCAACAGAGGGAATTTTTATAATGGTTATAAATAAATTAAACCGATTTTTTGTCAAAGATAAGCTCACTTTAACTTAAGCTGAAAACAAGTCAAACAGATTGCAGGAGCCGTCTATGCAAAACCGTTCAAATAACCAGATTAATCACCCCTCGCAATGGTTGAATCTGAAACTAATAGTCAGCGCTCTGGAAACAGTTCAAGATTTAATTGTAATTTCTTTGTGTATCGGTTTGTTTTGTTTCATGGTACTCGAACTGCGAGAAATGTTTTTCTCGCTGCTGCCTCCTTTGAATTTCCAGCAAGTGACGGCAGACATTCTATTTTTATTAGTTTTAGTGGAATTATTTCGGCTGCTAATTATTTACTTGCAAGAGCAGCGGGTTTCGATAGGTGTGGCTGTGGAAGTCTGTATAGTATCTGTTTTGCGAGAAGTTATCGTGCGGGGAGTGCTAGAAACTCCCTGGGTTCAAATATTATCAACTTATCAACAGGCGCTTTTTTGCTGGTTTTGGGAGTGTTGTTGGTAGTCCGAGTTTGGTTGCCGCCAACCTTCGAGGGAATTGACCCGGAACGCCGCCTTGCTAGCAGAAATAGAAAAATTTCCGAGCAGGAATTTTCTTCCGATTCTGTTGCAATCAAGAACCAGTTTAATTCTCACTGAGTATGGTGGCACAGCCGATTTTAGATTTTAGATTTACAACGTTTGTAATGAGGACTAAAATCCTCTGAAAATACAGAGGACTTTAGTCCTCACTACAAATACAAGCTTCATCAGCCATGCCCAATTATTAAAATCTAAAATCTAAAATCTAAAATCTAAAATTTAAAATGGTATTACCCGTTAGCCTGCAATTCGCCCAAACGAGCCAACACTTCTTTCGAGTGAATCGCCGGATTAATCTTCACAAAAGTTTCCCGTAAAACGCCTTCAGGGTCAATAATAAAACTGTGGCGCGCCGAGATAAAACTCATCCAAGAACCGTAAGCTTTACTCACTTTACCATCCGTATCAGCTAACAGCGGAAACTTCAAACCTTCAGAATCGCAAAATTCCGCATGGGAATCGACATCATCAGCGCTAATACCGATAATTTGAGTATTCTTTGCCAAGTATTTGGGCAAGTCTTCCTGAAATCTCCGCGCTTCGATCGTACAACCTGATGTAAAGTCTTTCGGATAGAAATAGACTACCAGCCACTTACCGCGATAATCCGACAGGGACACTTGTCCGTCGCCGCTGTTTGTCGGCAAACTAAAATCTGGCGCTGGTTGATTTACCGTCGGAAGCTTGCCACCGAGGGCCAATGCAGGTGCGGCAAAATTGAAACTTAGAACAACTAGACAAATGGCCAATAAAGTGCTAAAAAATTTGCGACGGGACATCATAAATTTAGAAGTAGAACTGTACTTAAGACAAGTTTACAGTTTTCTGATTAAATGGGTAGGGGCAATTCGCGGATTGCTTCTAAAACCCAAAGATCACTCACTCAAATAGCAATTTACCCATGAGCGCTGCACTCCCGTTAACAGGCAAAGCTATAGTAGTCCAGGTAATTAACGGTCAACCCGTTACGATCGAAGTAGACGGCACTAATGCCCCGATTACTGGGGGAAATTTTGTTGACTTAGTTGAACGAGGCATTTACGACGGGGTGATGTTTCACCGAGTTGTGCGCCAGCCAGATCCTTTTGTGGTGCAAGGAGGCGATCCGCGCAGCAGAGATACTACAATTCCCGCCAGTCAATTGGGAACGGGTAGTTTTATTGACCCGGATACCAATCAGCCGCGTTTTATTCCTTTGGAAATCAAGCCACAAGGGGCCGCGCAACCTGTTTACAACCAAATTGTAACCCAGACGCCGCAGTTGCAGCACACTCGCGGGGCTGTGGCAATGGCTCGTTCTAATGCTTTGGATTCGGCTTCTTCCCAGTTTTATTTTGCTTTGGATGAGTTGCCATTTTTGGATGGTAGTTATGCTGTTTTTGGCAATGTTATTCAAGGCTTTGAAACAGTGAATGCGGTGCAGCAGGGCGATCGCATTTCGAGTGCAAAAGTCGTTGACGGCATCGTTCCGAGTCGGGTTTCTAGCATCATTACCGATGTTGATTTCCTTAACGATTCCATTAACATTACCAATTTGGCAAATCTGCCTTTGCGACCCCTCAGATTGGCCAACACCCCGAACAACTATCAAGTCACTCCCCAAGACTACGATCAAAATCCCGGCGGTGTAGTGGGAGGTAGCGCAAACGATCGCATCCTCGGTGAAGCCACGTATGGTGATGGAATTAACGGCAGCCAAGGCAACGATACCCTCACGGGCGAAGAAGGCGACGACTTTCTCAGAGGCGGCAAAGGTAACGACTCCATTAGCGGCGGTGTTGACGACGATATTATCAACGGAAATCTCGGCGACGATAATCTCAATGGCGATGCTGATAACGACGTTTTGCGAGGTGGCAGAGGAAACGATGTTTTAATCGGCGGCGATGGTAACGATGTTTTAATCGGCGATAGTGACAGCGATACTCTCACCGGCGGTGGCGGTAGTGATACGTTTGTTCGGGTTACGGGTGAAATTCTGGAGTTGGATGGGACGAGCGATATAATTCTTGATTTTAGGCCGGGAGATGGCGATCGTATTGGCTTGACCAGCCCTTTATCCAACACCTCATTCACCCAATCAGGCAGCAACACACTCATTCAATTTGGAGGAGCTACTTTGGCTGTGGTTCAAAATGCCACTCCTGCAGCAGTTCAAAATGCTGCTTTTGAAATTAACTTTTCTTCTGCTTACCTTGCCGATAACTTGCCCCCCGGAGACGCGGCCTTGAGAATTGGCTAACTTTAACAAGACTCACGCAATAAATATAAGGGTAGGGTGCTCTTCGGTGCACCCTACCTGATTATCAATAGCCAATTCCCTATTCCCTATTCCCAATTGCCAAATTCAACTAACACCATAGCTTTGTAATTTGAGAAACTGCATCTTGATAAGAATCCATTCTCCCCTGCAGCTTAAAAAGCTCGGCAGCTTTCTGAAAATCCTCAAATGCTCCCTGAACCTCTCTCAATTTGTATCTAGTTACTCCTCGGTTAAAATAAGCTTTAGCAAAATCGCGATCGAGGCGAATTGCTGACTCAAAATCAGCTAGTGCTGCCAGGGAATTTTCCATTTGCAGGTGGATAGCACCTCGGTTAAAGTAAGCTTGGGTTAAATTGGGGTTGAGCAGGAGTGCCGAGTTGTAATCGGCGATCGCCGCAGTATAATCTTTTAGACCAGTCAGCATAAACCCCCGATTGCTGTAATACTTGGCTCGGTAAGGATTGAGTTCGATGGCTGTAGTTAAATCTTCGATCGCCGATTGCTTGTAGCCTAATTTGTACCGGGCCACACCGCGATCGTTGTAAGCTGACGCGAATTGCGGATTAATGTTAATTGTGGCAGTAAAATTTTTAATAGCGCCGTGCAAGTCTTGTTGTTCGAGATTTTTTAAACCCTGAGTGTAAAACTTTTTTGTACTAACTTTTAAATTTGCCTCTTGTCGGGATTCAGCTTGCTCCCCCGAAAATACGCCTGCAATATTAGTGAATCCCAAAGATTCGATCGAATTGAAAATAGTTGTGACAACTAATTGGGTTGGGAAAAGGGGGATAGTAGGCATGGGAGAAGTGCTGTTGAACTGTATGCTCTTATTTTCCTCCATAGCTGAGCTATTGACAGTGATATCCGCAGTCTCAGGAACGTGATAAGTTTGATGAGATTGGGTGATGCTCGGGCTTGAGTTGTGTGAGGAGGGTTAGCCTTAGTTAGTGATGCCGATCGCAATTCAGGAAAAATGCGTCTACAACCCTTTAAATATAAGGTTTTCAGTTAAATATAAGGTTTTCAGGCTAGCTTGGCGGTTTCTTTCTTGCCATATTGACGGGATTGTTTGCAGGTATGCCCCTGGGAAAGCGATCGCAACTGCCTGCAGCAAGTATTACTTTGTAGCGATATTGCACTGGCAAACCTCGATCGAACTTGCGGTTATCTTATACCAGGTTTTTAGGAAAAATATTAGTGTGGCAGCGAGGCATTTGTGAAGCAACCGGGTTTATACCTCAAAGCGCGTCTAAGACTGACTAAGTTAAGTTTGTACCTGCGTCAGCCATGATTAACCTTTCACTACACTAATATTTTTGAGTAATCTTGCTGAGGAAAGTTGCATATTATTTGCTATGCTTGGATTAAACATCAATAATTTATGGCGCAAATTAGTGTCAATGAAAAGAGTTATGAGGTTGAAAACTTTCTTCGCTGCCGTGTTGGCGATCGTCCTGTTCACTCTCTACTTAACTCCTCCTGTGATGGCGGCGAATGGGGATGATGTGAGTCACCTATTAAAGGATAATTGGTGCGTCAGTTTTTTGTGGAAACAGTGCGATTTGAGCGCCGTCGATTTGCGGGGAGCCAATCTCCAAGAAGCCAATTTGAGCGGCGCTAATTTGAGCGGCGCTAATTTGTCCGGTGCTAACTTAAAAAATGCTGATCTTTCGGACGCAGACCTCACCGGCGCTAATTTAGCAAATGCTGATATTTTAGGCACGGATCTCAGTCGAGCCAATTTGACCGAGGCTAATTTCAACTGCACGAAGTTGTGGGATGCGAATCTGACTTTGGCAAATCTGAGCCGCGCCAATTTAGAAGATGCTAATGTCTTAGATTCTCGACTTTGGGGAAGCAATCTTACCGAAGCTAATTTAACGGATGCGACGCTGCACGGTGCTGACTTGCAATATGCTAATTTGGCCGACACTAATTTAACAGGTGCTGACTTGCACAGCTTCTTTTTCCGAGGTTCCAAACAAGTCACGAATTTGAGCAATGCTAATTTAGAAGGCGCTATTTTAACGGGAGCAAATCTCAGAGGTGCGGTGCTGGCAGGGGCAATAATGCCGGACGGGTCTATTAATGAAGAAAGTGGCTTTAATTTAAAGTAGAGTAAAATTAAGGTCTGCTTGAATAATTTCCACAACAGGCTTTCGGGCCGATTTCGCAGTCAATGAATTATCTGGGGTAGCGGCGCCCGTGGCCAACAGCTTGTTGAGGATGCTGTCAAGATATCGATTTAAACCAGGGTGCGATCGACCTTTTAACTCTCAAGCTGCGCCCGTTGCCAACAGCTTGTTGAGGATGCTGTCAAGATATTAATTTAAACCAGGGTGCGATCGACCTTTTAACTCCGAACCAGTAAATTTCGCTGAAATCTTAAATCTCAAACCGAACCTGCGCGCATCTGTTACAATTTTCAACAAAGCCAGAACAGCCCCGAACCTGAAGTCACCTGCCTAGGGATACCAGCCCCCGACAGGAGTCGTGAAGAGCAAAAATATTAGATATTTAGTTTAAACTCCCAGATTCATCTGTAGAGTAAATCTAAAATCTAAAATCGATCGGCTGTGGAGTCAATCTAAAATCTAAAATCTAAAATTTAAAATCTAAAATCGATCTGCTGTGGAGTCAATCTAAAATCTAAAATCTAAAATCTAAAATCTAAAATCGACTGATGGAAACCCTGCAAACTCAACTTTACGAACTCGCACAATTTGCTAATAATTTAGTAAATACTCAACTGACAAACCTCAGTCTAGTCAGCGTCGGAGTCATCTTTCTGGCAGGGTTGCTAACGAGCTTAACGCCCTGTATGCTTTCAATGTTGCCGATCACGATCGGCTACATCGGCGGATACGAAGCAAAAAGCCGCCTGCAAGCCGCCGCCCAGTCTGCGTGGTTTTCCCTGGGATTAGCCACCACCCTGGCGGGTTTGGGTATTGTAGCATCATTTGCCGGACAAGTTTATGGGAAAATTGGCCTGGGTTTACCGATTCTTGTCAGCATTATTGCTATTCTAATGGGGCTGAATTTACTCGAAGCTTTACCCTTACAAATGCCGTCTTTCGACGCTGTGGGGTGGGTGCCGAAAAATTTACCGGCGGGCGTGCGATCGTACTTATTGGGCTTAACTTTTGGTTTAGTAGCGTCTCCCTGCAGCACGCCGGTTTTAGCTACACTCTTAGCTTGGGTTTCCAAAACGGGAGATACAGTTTTAGGTGGTGTGTTGCTGCTGTTTTATGCTGCTGGCTACGTCGCTCCGCTGATTATAGCAGGTACTTTTACTGCCAGCATTAAAAAGTTGTTAGAATTACGTCGGTGGTCGAGTTGGATTACGCCTGTTAGCGGCGTTTTGCTAGTAGGATTTGGCGTTTTCTCTCTGCTTTCCCGAATCCTTCCCGCGTAATGCTTGTAGTAAGGACTTCAGTCCTTATTTAGAGATATAGCAATCACTACGGAATGCGTGAATTAAGTTTTTATTTAACGAACCGCGCAGACGGGAAGAACACGAAGGAAGAAAGAAAAGAGAAAGACTTCAAAATTGATTGAGACTTTCTCAATAAAAATAATAATATTTTTTATCTGTTGTTTTTCCCTCCTTTTTCTTCCTTCTCCCTTCTTCCATCCGTTACATTCGTTACACAATCCGTTGCCGAACTTCCTTCCATCCGTTACAAAATCCGTTGCCGAACTTCCTTCATAATTACCAATGACATCAAAAGAAGTATTTCTATCTAAACTATCAAACTGGGCGACTGCCCCTCAAAAGTTTTTCAAGCGAGAAATCTTGCCGGTGCTAGCAGATTTGCGGCTAGCAATTATCTTGCTGCTGACGATCGCATTTTTCAGCATTTCTGGAACCGTCATCGAACAAGGCCAATCAGTACCCTTTTACCAATCTAACTATCCAGAACACCCCGCTTTGTTCGGCTTCCTAACTTGGAAAGTTGTGCTAATTGCAGGACTTGACCACGTATACCGCACTTGGTGGTTTTTGTCAATCCTAATTTTGTTCGGCAGCAGCTTAACAGCTTGTACATTTACCCGACAATTTCCCGCATTAAAAGCCGCCCGCCGCTGGAAATTTTATGAAGAACCAAAGCAGTTTGAAAAATTAGCTCTGAGTGCGGAATTAGAAACAGTTGCTTTAACTTCATTAGAACCACTCTTGCAGCAAAAAAACTACCGCATATTTCGAGAAGGCGAAAAAGTTTATGCTCGTAAGGGAATAATTGGCAAAGTCGGCCCGATTATTGTTCACGCCAGTATGCTAATTATTTTAGCTGGGTCGATATGGGGCGCAATGACGGGATTTCTAGGTCAAGAAATTGTTCCCAGCGGCGAAACATTTCAGGTGCAGAATATCTTGGATGCGGGGCCTTGGGCCGGGCCGCAAATACCGAAGGATTGGTCGATGCGAGTTAATCGGTTCTGGATTGATTATACTCCCGAGGGCGGAATCGACCAATTTTACTCTGACCTGTCAGTTTTGGACAAAACAGGCCAAGAGGTCGATCGCAAAACTATTCACGTTAACGAGCCCCTCAGATACCGGGGAGTCACATTTTATCAAGCAGATTGGGCAATAGCGGCTGTGCGAGTTCGCCTCAACAAAAGCCCGGTTTTACAATTGCCAATGGCTCAGCTAGACACTCAAGGTAAAGGCCGAATTTGGGGTGCTTGGATTCCCACAAAACCAGATTTGAGTGCGGGAGTTTCTCTGCTAGCAAAAGACTTGCAAGGAACGATGTTAGTGTACGGTACTGATGGCAAATTGTTAACTACAGTTCGCGCCGGCACCGCGGTAGAAGTTAACGGAGTCATGCTGACAATTGACGAAGTTGTAGGCAGTACGGGATTGCAAATTAAAGCCGATCCGGGCATTCCGATCGTTTATACTGGCTTCGGGTTGTTGATGCTTAGCGTGCTGATGAGCTATCTGTCTCACTCGCAGATTTGGGCTTTGGAAAAGGACGGCAAACTATACGTCGGGGGGCGTACTAATCGCGCTCAGGTGACTTTTGAAAGAGAAGTTGTGGATATTTTGGACAAGTTAGCCGAATCGAAAACCGCAGAGGAAAAAAGTGTGATCGCCCCGACTTCTGTTGCAAGTCAAAGCTAACCGTAGGGTGCGCTAGGCGCACCTTACACTAACGATAAATATCAACAAGATTAGTTGAGTTTGTAGGGTGCGTCTTGCCAGATATGTCGAGGTGGTTAATGTGAAACTTAGAAAAAGCAGAAAACCACTATTTCACGTTCTGATTTTTCAAATTTCAAGTAATAAAAATTACTATACGGAGTTTTGGTTTCAAAATCCAAATGCTGAAACGTCCGTCAATCGGTACTCTCCGGTGGGCGACAAACTCAACCGATGGCCAGTGTACACCCTACAAACTAGGATATTTTCAGCGTTTGAACGACTTTTTGACTACCTTGAGAGGACTGCCCTGACGCACCCTACCATTACTTACTAATTTTATTAACAATCCTATTTCTTAAAACTATTGTGGGGTGCGCTTCTACGCCACCCCACAATTAAATCTCAATGACACACCAGCTTAATACCCGCCCTACTTCTGGTGCCGCACCTCAATCACGGTGTGGACGTTCCCCCGCGGCGAAAAATCGCCCGTAATCGTCGCTTCCAGCGGCGCGCAAGCTGCCACAAAATCGTCTAAAATTTGATTGATCGATTCTTCGTGAGAAATGTAGCGATCGCGATAACTGTTAACGTAAAGTTTCAGCGCCTTTAACTCTACCACCCGCTCGTCTGGCACGTAAGTAACGTGAATTGTCGCAAAATCTGGATAGCCAGAAAATGGGCACTTGCAAGTAAACTCCGGCAACGTAATGTTAATCGAGTAGCGCCGCCCGACTCGCGGATTCGGGAAAGTAATTAACTCCCCTTCCAAAATCTGGCGTTCGCCGTATTTCATTTCCTCGGTGCTTGACTTTTGCGACATAGTTTGTTCCGGTGCGTAGTTGTTCATAGCCATTGACTAAAAACTTGTAACATTAAATTAAATTTACCTTCAATATCTGTAACAAATATCTTGACGAATTGTGTTGCGATCGATCTAATTGCAAATACTCTCAGGCTAAACTAAAACAAGTTCACCCTCGCCATCTACAATTATGCAAAATACTACCTTATCTGACAATACTTCCCCTGAAAACTCAAATAGTTACTCTCCATCAGTACCAATTTCCCTCTATCGAGAAGTCACGGCAGAGCTGCAAGCAGCCCAAGCGATGGTGGACTCCCTCAAAACCCACAATCAGCAATTAGTCCAACAAAATCAACAACTGCGGCGAGAAGTAGAAACAGTAGTTCAAGTATCCCAACAGTTACAGCAAGTAGTCAACTCGGCTCAGAGCGTCACCCAGACAGGGATGCCTCAAATGCCGTCAGTCAAATTCAATTTCAGCGTTCAACCTCCGCCCCCACCACCTGTAACCTCGCAGACTAACTCTGCCATACCTCAACCACCTCAGACAGTGGCTTTCCCCTTCCCATTACCGGAACCGGAGCCAACAGCCGCCTCGATGCCGCAGCCACTTCCCGAAAAATTATTTACAGAGGTGCAGGAAACTCCTTACCGTGTCCGACCTCAACTCAAAAAAACCTCAGATTTAAGTGGATTGTGGTTGGCGATCGCAATTTTTCTGATTGTGATTGCAGCTTTCGGTGCAGGTTATTTAGTTGTCCGCCCTTTATTAATGAAAAAGTAAATTCCAACAAGAATCCCACGACTCCAGCCGTGGGATTTTAAACAAAACCTAGCATAAATTGTTCAAAGTTACGCTAATTGGCCATCATCCTCTGGCAGCAATCGTTTCTACTGAACGAGGGGCATACTGCTCTTCACAAGCAGAACCTACGATTCCCACCCCAGGCTCGAAACCGCGCGTGAACTCAGTGAGTTTTACCTGTTTAGCTTCCAAAGCTGTCTGTAGCACCTTCATGGCTCGGTGAGGGTCGCCGGCTCCGCAGAAAAATAAGTCTGCAGCAAAATAACCGTGTTCAGGCCAAGTATGGATCGCTATATGAGACTCTGCCAAAGTAGCAGTAGCTGTCACTCCGTGAGGACTAAACTGGTGTACGCACAAATCGATGAGAGTAGCTCCTCCGGCTTCGATCGCATCGAGAATAGCGCGGCGGATACGTTCAGGATCGTTGAGCAGGTCTCCAGGAGACTGCCAAGCATCAGCGACCAGATGGGTTCCCAATTGTTTCATTCTGCGGGGTTTTACCTCTATTGATGTTAAGTCTCAAACCTTTTAACGTTAGCACGATGTCAAAAATTTTGCAAGTATCTTTCACAAAGAAAGATGAAGATTAGGAGAAGTACGCATCACCAACCGCTGACGGTATACTGGGGCAAAACTGGGGAAGATCTCAACTTTTGCAGCCAAGCTATAAATTGAAGTTGGGAGTCAGGAGCCAGGAGCCAGGAGGAAAGAGTCAGAAAGAAGGAGCGAGGAGGAAGAACGAAGGAGCCAGAAGAAGTGTTTTTACAAATATTGAGATGCTCCCTCAAACTGTCTCACAGGCACAGGCTACTAATCGAATTCTGGTTATTTCAGCGCTGCCTTGTTCTGAATCAAACAACCTTCTTTGATTAAAGCGATCTCTTCTTTTCCTTGGTGGCTAAAAAACCAAAGCTCGATCGTTCTGGCCGCGGCGGAATTGATATGATATCGAAATGCCACAGATGGACGGCTATGCTCGTAAATTTAGGGGTTTGGGATTGGGGCTGGCGATCGCGCGTCAAATTGTGGAACTGCACGGCTATCGCCCTGACTGCTTATGCTGGAGACTTTAATCAGAAACAAGCTCTTGCTGCTGGGTTTCAACATCATGTTGCAAAACGTGTCGAAGCGAATGAGTTAGTCAAAGCAATGCTGAAATTACCTCTGAGACTGCATAGCTGAGTCCGAATTTTAATAGATTGTCGATCGCAGACAACGTATTAAACCCGCCACCCACAAACGATAACTGAATTCTGACTCCTGACTCCTGAATTCTTTATTGTCAAAAGTTTTGAGTTTTAAATTAAAGATTATTTAACTTAAAACTCAAAACTATTTTCCCTTAATCAACTTATCAATCCCGGCTGTGAGTAGCTCCATTCGGCAAAATCGCCCCGCCCAAAGCTGCTTCATTCAAATTATCAACATTCAAGCTCGCCCCAATCAAATTAGCCTCCGACAAATTAGTTCCTGTCAAATTCGCCCCTGTCAGAGAACTTAGCAGCAAACCCGCTCCCGACAAATTGGCGTGACTCAAATTCGCTCCCCGCAAATCCGCTTCCAGCAAGCTAGCACCTGCCAAATTCGCACCGCTCAAGTTAGCTCCCCGCAAAGAAGCTTTGTTCAAATTCGCAGCCCTCAAATCCGCATTGTGCAGAATCAAACCATTTAAATTAGCTTTACTCAAATTAGCTCCCTGCAAGTCGGCACCGCTCAAATTAGAGCCATTTAGATTGGCCGATTGCAAGTCAGCACCGCTCAAGTCAGCACCGCTCAAATTAGCAGCGCTAATAGAAGCCTCCCGCAGACTTGCTTCGCTCAAAGAGGCCCCAACCAAATTGACGCCGCTGAGATTTCCGCGATTGAGATAAGCCCGAGTTAAAGTTGCTCCGCTCAGGTTCGCTCCGGTCAAATCTACCTCGCTGAGAATCGCTCTCGTCAGATTTGCTCTACTTAAGTCAACCCCGCTCATAATTGCTCGGCTCAGCGTCGCCCCGCTCAAATTAGCCTCAGTTAGTTTTGAGCCACTTAGCAAACAAGCTCCTACTAAACTCGCTCCCGTCATCACAGCTTTGCTCAAGTCAGCCTGAGACAATATTGCTCCGCTGAGATTTGCCCCGCTAAAATCTGCGGAGATCGCCACAGTTCCAGTTAAACTAGAACTCCCGAGGTTAGCTTCAATTAATTTCGCCTTAGACAAATTAGCCCCGCTCAAGTCGGCGGCGTTTAAATTAGATCCAATCAGTTTGCTTCTAATTAAATTGGCACCTTTCAAATTAGCGTTGCTCAAATTTGTTCGACTGAGGTTAGCTTCACTCAAATGAGCTGCAATGAGGTTAGCCCCTCGAAAATCTCGTTCCCCGTTTCTATGTCTAATTAAAAGTTCATCGGCACTTAAAAGTTCAGTGAAATTCATAAAAAAATTGAGTGAGTTTCCTTAATTTCTCGATGTTCTATGTTGTGTGAAAGTTTGTACTATCGTGTTTGCCAGTCAGTTTTTTAAACTAATACTGCCACATTAACAATTGTCGAAACTGCTTGATTTCTACCATCACCCTACTCACGTAGTTATAATTTACCAAAATAAACCTGGTTCTGGTATGATCTGAGGTTTGCTAGCGCGGAAGTTATGAAAAAAACCGCGTTTCTCGCCACATGTAAGTCCTGTAAGTATTATTTTGCTAGTAATTAGTTGGCGGTTGATATTAGTTGTTAATGGTTAGTGGGATTTATACTAACTGCTAACCACTAAATATTACCTGCTAACTCTTTACCAAAATACCGAGAAGTTGTCGATCGATCTTGTCAAAGTCGATCGAATATTTGGGGTATTGCGGGTGGCATCCGCGTCGCCTTCTCACCCGAAAATTTGCCAGTACAGGCGATCGAATTTATGAGTGCAATCAAGAAAGAAGATATCGGAGCTTCAACCCCTAATGCCTTCTAAATAAGTGCTTTCTACCTTCGAGGAACCCGGACGACAGCCCCAGGCCAGCTCAGCTAGTGTCATCTCCCCCCACTGTGCTCCGTGCCAGTGAAAACCAACAGGAAGGCTGTTTCCCTCGGAGTGCTAAGCGAGTCGTCGGCGAAGCAAGCAATACGCTGTGCTGAGCCTGAGATGGCGCGAAAAAATGGATCGCGAGTCGTTCCCGTATTCTCGCGCTGCTGTGCTTGCTGTTAATGTTTTCTCGATCCATGAGCGCTTGCGGTTCTAATTTACAGAACACTCGACACCAGACGCGCTCCCGGACATAAAAGCTGTTCCTGGGCTTCTCAAATGCTTCCCTGAGACATTCCCAGAAAAACTGTATTCATGCCGCAGGTCTTGCCAACAGCAATTGAGCTGCTACAGCCAAGCAATGACCAGCCTAAGTCTTGCGGGAAGGCGACGACAATATTATTCTAATAGTTGCCGACCACTGCAGGCCATACTCGGCGCGCGGGACTGGCTACTTCACGTGTATAAGTTGCTCAAATTAGCTACCCATAATTAAAGATAGTCGCTCTTTGACTAACTGGGCAATATCTGTGGTAATTTAGGTCATTAAATTTGATAATACTGCGAGGTTTAAAATCTAGCAGTAGTGAGTGTTACAGACTAAAAAACCGCTGCGAATTTCTGCTGTAAAATTTCAGGGAGCCGATCGATCCTCGGGCGCAAAGCCCAGCTCACTGATTGAACCCCTAATCAAAATTAAACTTTTGACAGGTAGCTTTTTTAAGTTTCCAGAACAAAACAAAAGCCGGCTTTCAGAGAAAAAGCCGACTTTTGAGATAATTTTACCGACGAAGCGTAAAACCGCTAGCTCGCCTCTGTGGGTTGGATCACTTTCCACAATCCGAGTGCGCGAGTGCTACTACTTTGCAGGAAGTAGAAACCATCCCCAAACAAAGTCTGAAGTATTAAACCCGAGGGTGGTGGGTAACGCCCTGATTGGGGTCGTAAATATCAGCGGTAGTATCAACGCCCGGAGCCCCAGGAGCGCCGTAATCAGCCCGAGCACTATCGACGCTGGGATTATAGTCGTAGGTGTTCCAATGCTGAATGCCTCCCCGGCTCAGGATGGTTTCAGCTCTAGCGACTTCTGCTTCGCTGCCGTCAACCAGTACCAAGTAATCTCCTCTCGCCACGCGATCGTTGTATGCTCTAGCTTCCTCTTCGGGAATTCCCATACCGACTAAAGCTCCGATCAAGCCGCCTGCTGCCGCACCCAAAGCCGTACCGGCGAGTGTAGTGGCGATCGCCGTAGCTGAGGCTCCTGCCAGCATAATCGGTCCGATTCCCGGAATTGCCACTAGGCCCAGACCTACCAACAAGCCTGTCAAACCGCCCAAAGTACCACCTGTGAGTGCGCCCTTTGTGGCCCCTTCATCAGATTTGTTGTCCGCGCTGTCGTGCACGTCAATGCCTGCGATGTCCCCTTTAGAGTCAGCATCCTTAGCGATGACCGAAACCCGATTCATGTCAAAACCGGCAGTTCTCAGTTCTCCCAGTGCGTGTTCCGTCTCGCGGCGGGTTGAAAATACTCCCACGGCGCGCTTCTGGCGGCCCGAAGCTCTGCGGCCAGTGTCTGCCGGCACATCGTAAATGCCCCAATCCTGAATGCCCCGCACGGTCATAATTCCTTCGGCTGTGGCAAGTTCGGCATCTGTTCCTTCTACGAATACCAAATATTCTCCACGCGAAACGCGATCGTTATAAGCTTTAGCTTTTGCTTCGGGAACTCCCAAGCCGACCAAACCGCCGACCAACCCGCCTGCTGCTGCCCCAATCGCGCCACCGACTACAGTATCTGCCAGCAGAGTTGCGATCGCACCCCCCGCCATCACCGGGCCAACTCCCGGAATCGCTAGCGCTCCAATGCTTCCGAGTAACCCAATCAAACCGCCCGTCACGACTCCCGCTGTCGCGCCTGCTTTGGCGCCGCCGCCCACTTTGTCGTCGGTACCCTTACCAGTACCAGTGCTAGCGCCCGCAATTTCGCTGCGATCGAGATTTTCGCCAACTACCGAAACTTTATTCATCGGAAACCCGGTACTTTGCAGCTCCATCAGGGCTAGTTCCGTATCTCGGTAATTAGAAAATGCTCCTACAGCTCGCTTGTGTTGACCTAAAGCCATTTTTTTTGTCCTCAAAAATATACTACTTTTACACAACCACAGAATTTATGCTCTGCCATCAATCACATTTAGTCATTTTTTCCCAACAATTTTCATCGGTCGGTGGGAATAACTTCCCCCTCTATCTTCAGGTTGGTTTCCCACTAATTCTCGGGGATGGGAAATCGGAAATTGGGAAGGGGAAGTTGCAGGTATTGCGCGAGTTTTGAGTGCGTCAATTTAAAATTCAATTTAAACTCTTTCACTTAAAACCCCGCTGTCCCTAGACAGTCACCTAAGCCTTGCAATCCGATCCGCCAGCAATCTTACAATGCCAAACTTTTCCCTCTTCCCTCAGACTTCTCTCCTAGATAACTACATCCTTTTCCCTTCTTTGCCTCGGACTTCTTCCTGCTAATTTATTGATTGCTGCTAGGCGATGCGGGTGCAGCGGGGGCGACAACAGCAGTAACATTCACCTGTTTGACACCCTTAATCTCTTTAGCTAGTGGCTCAATTTTAGCTAAATCAGTTTGATTTGGAACTGTGCCACCTACGGTGACAAGCCCATCTTTTGCGTCAACAGTTAGCTGACCTTTAGTGATGTTTACTTCTAACTTGGAGCGCACTTCACTTTGGAGATCCCCATCGGCTCTTATCGCATCGCCACCCGTCACATTGTTGCGCTGTTCTCTGGCCCTGATATCAGAATTTGCTTGGTTTTTGCGAATATCGCTCGTTGCGTCACCCTGAGTTTTTTGAACTGTGTCCGCTGGGGGGGGGCTGGTGGTATTTTCTCTGGTAGAATTAGGAGCATCAGAGCTAGTTTTAGCCCCCTCGCTGCAAGCAGCTCCAAATAATAGGATGCCGCTGAGGAGAATGGGTGTTAGTTTGTTCATAATATGTTAATACCCTCCGGGTAAGCTTTCGATGAGCCTGACTTCCCTGACTTCGTTGAGCCAGAGGGGAGCCAGATGGAGCAAGAGAGCATCTTTACTTGTGCTTTCTGCGATTTAAAAATCCTTATATCAAATATATAAACTTGAGGAAGTATCTACATCGCTCCACGGGTGTAAAATTTATCTATGCCGTTAGATAGAGTACAAAAAACAAAATAAGGTATTAAGTCACATTTAACTTAATTAGTTCTGACCGCATTATTCCTCAGAAACCCGGTAGATGGAGCCATTTTTGGTTGCAAAAGCCAATACTTTCCTCTAAACCAAGTTTAAAAAGGTAAGCTTTATTAATAAATTCAATGCCACTCCCAACTAATTTTTCCCTTGCTGCTCGAACCTGGGACTTCTTCCCTCAACATCCATCCATTAAATCCGTTCATCCCATACACTGCTCGTTGCCGAACCTCCGGCTTCAAAACAAACGAAAAGAGTCGAGAAATTTTTGAGCATTTTCTGCTTCTGGGGTAGTGGCAACCAGCCCGTAAACGCGCGTTTCCACCAAAAAAACTTGGCCCACACCTACAGGTTCCGTGGGGGAAAGCGGCTGAAACTCAAACTCTTTTCCCGGATAGCCTCCGAGGGAAATATCCCGCACTTGCAAGACTTTAGCATTCGCTGCCACGACGAAAAAATCTACGGCATTATTTAAAGTTATTCTGATATTATTGATATTATTGTTAGTCAGACGAAAATCTAGGTCAAAGTATTGAAGCAAATAAGTTTCTTTGTTTTTTAAGTTCGATCTGTATGTATGAGCAATAATTTGATTGGAAAAAATTTCGGAATTAATTTTGGGATTTCCCGGCATATCGATCGCAAACTGACCCATCGCTGAGCAAAATGGCTGCCACTCTGGCGTCTGAATTTCTGCCCGCAGCGGGGCTGGTTGAGATGCAGCGGGACGGGCAAACTTGACCGGGTATGAAAGTAATGTAGCAGTAACTAGAAGTAAATACAAAAATTTCATTTGGGTAAAAAATATATTTGCCTGAGCGATCTGCGCTAGCCTAGAAATATATCCGCAAAGGGGGGATTTATGCTGAATATTATATTTACTCAACGGCGAGGCAACTCTCAAGGACGATCTAAAATCACTAAAACCAATAAAACCAATATACTCGCTGCTGTAAATACTTGGCTGGCTGTGTGTCTGCTGGCTGCTGTCACAGCTTGTGCAAACAGCCCCAACAGCAAGGCCCTCGAAGAATCTTTAGCCGCCGATCCGAAATTAAAACAAAATCCAGTGGTTTTCTCTTCCCCGCCACCCGCAACAGCAATTGAGACAAACTCTACCGCCAAACTTCCTCCCGATTTCCCGACAGATATTCCACTCTATCCTAATGCTGACTTAATCGAAGTTGGTGGGCAAACCGATCCGTCGCAAAAAAATGTGCGGCTGCGCTGGGAAAGCACTGATCCTGTTAATTCGATTCAGAACTTTTACTCCACAGAGTTTGGGCGTCGCAACTGGGAAATAGTCAGCCGCCCCACCGCCGAGGGACAAGGTTCTTTGGTAGCAACGCGAGATAATTTACGGGTAACTGTGTCGCTTTCTCCTACTCAGAAAGTAGGAGGTTCTACAGAATTTGCGATCGACTACAGCAAAGAAAGCCCCGAAATTGCCGCCAGTCCCCAACCTAACAATTCCGAGTCTAGCGCATCTCCAACCGCTTCACCAACTCCATCTAATTCAGAGGGAACTACTCCAACGCCATCCGCCTCGCCAAAATCAGCACAAGTTAGCCAACTAGATACCCAAATTCCTCAACAGTTGCGGCAGTATATAGCTGATTTAAGTCAGTTGGAAGTGCTGAAAGTGCGATCGGCAGAAAGTGCTAATTTAGAAACAGCCAGCACTTTGCCCAAACCCAACAAAATTGTCACTCGCCGCGAATACGCCCGCTGGTTAGTAGCAGCTAACAATCAGATTTATGCTAGCCGTCAAGCCAAACAAATTAGATTAGCAGTAGACTCTAGCGAACCAGCCTTTTCTGACGTACCCAAAACAGACCCCGATTTTTCAGCAATTCAAGGTTTAGCAGAAGCCGGTGTAATTCCAAGTTCGCTTTCGGGTGAAAGTAAAGATGTGAAATTTCGCCCCGATGCACCTTTAACTCGCGAAACAATGATTCTCTGGAAAGTGCCTTTAGATAGTCGTCAAGTTTTACCGACAGCTAACATTGACGGAGTGAAAGAAAAGTGGGGTTTTCAAGATGCTTCTAAGATTGATTCCCAGGCATCGCGGGCAGTTTTAGCTGATTTTAACAATGGAGATTTGGCGAATATTCGCCGCGTTTTTGGTTTTACTACTCTGTTTCAGCCTAAGAAATCAGTGACTCGCGCCGAAGCTGCTGCTAGTTTGTGGTATTTTGGCGTTCAAGATCAGGGATTGTCTGCTAAAGATGCCCTGGAAGCAAAGTCTCAACCTGCTGAGTAGAGTTTTTTTGGGGTGGTTAAAAGTTTTGAACACACCATCTACTTACCAATACCCAGGAAACCGGGTTTTTTCTCTGTAAGCAAACCCGGTTTCTGCGTCCAAGACTGCCGAAATTTTACCAATTTTTGATTAATCGGCGTGCGATCGTCCGCCACAAAAATTGCAGCTTGAGTTTCTAGGAGTTCGGTGAATATGGCTTACCCAGAAACCGACTTTTATCTACGAAAATGCCCTGTAAAACGCGAGGCATATCCGGTGAAGAACCCCGTTTCTTTAATTCCTCTGGAGGAGTTCTCGTAAAAAATCCTTTCAAGAAAAATACATCGGCTTTTCTGTCCTTGTGGCCTACGCTAGGGGATAGATTTTTTTTTCTTTAATCTTAATTTCTGTATCCTGCCATACAACTGCTGCATTTAGCCGGCAAATTTTATACATACAGCAAATTCCAAGTTTATGAAGTACAGTAACAGCAGCTTGTAAACCAGTTTTTAAAGTGCTTAGGATTGACCAAATAAGCGTGCAGTAGCCAGCAAAATATCAACCATCTTGGTGGTGCTTGGTGAGAACTGACGTAAAAAAGCTTTAA
>NZ_JAUBQB010000073.1:0-36234 GCF_036701035.1 Microcoleus sp. Pol7_B2
CTAATCCCTGGCATTTGTTGTAAGATGGATTCAATAATCTTCATAAGGCAATCTGTTAAGCTTGTGTGTTTTTATAGTTTAACCTAAAAGAGCGCCTTTTTTTCTGTTCATTTTGGGTTCAGATTGCACTCACTTTTTTTGCCTCTGTGATTTATTGCGTAAGCGTTGCTTGCCGAAGCCATCGCATCCCTCTTGAAAAACTGTCCGGAGTATTGATAGTTATTAAATCGGTTAAATCTGTTGAATCTATTACACAATCCGTTGCCGAACTTCCTTCGCAATATGTTTCAAGCTACCCGACGCCGCCTCGCTATTTGGTACACTGCCGTTACTGCTGTATTGTTACTTGTATTTGCCACGGGTTTCTATTTCTACGTCCGCACTACTTTGATCGATCGCATTGATGACACCCTCAATCATGTTGTAGAAGTAATAGAGCGAACTCTCGTTATCGAACCGCTAAGTTTGTCTAATACCCACGATAAAAAAAATAAATTGCAAGTTAATATTCAAGCCAGTTTTCGAGATAGCACCGATGCTGTAGAAGACGACCACATTGATTTAGAATGGTTCAGTCCTACGGGCGAATTGCTGTGGTCTACTTTATCGGAACCCCTGAATATTCCCATTCATGCTAACCGCACCGGCGAAACAGTTTGGATAATTAATAATAAGTTGCAGTTTGAGGGTACAAATCAGGTAGAAAAAAGTTTGGCAACAGGCCATGTACGGGATGTCACGGATTTAATGGATAGAGGGAAGAGGGATTTAACCGCAGAGACGCAGAGGGCGCAGAGGGAAGAAAGAAGAGATTTTGATGGCGGTTTGAATGCAGGTGGGCAGGAAAATCTAAATTTAGGTAGTGAAAAGTCGATCGCACAAAATACAAATCGCGTTTCTACCAAACCAATTAGCATTCGGACAACTCAAAACTATTCCCTCAGACAAGTAACGCAGCGAGTACAAATCGGCCGCCAAGTTCTGGGATATTTGCGAGTTAGCCATCCTTGGTTTGAAGTGACAAAACCCATCCGCCAATTAATTCTCGATTTGATTTTGGGCGCGAGTTTAACTCTAATTTGCGTGGCGACTATTGGCTGGCTGCTGTCGGGATTGGCTATGAAACCTGTGCGGGAATCTTATCAGCGTCTCAAACAGTTTACTGCTGATGCTTCTCACGAACTCAGAAATCCGATCGCCACTATTCAAACTAACGTCCAAGTAGCTTTGGCGGAACCGGATATCGAACCGCAGCAGCATCAACAGCTACAAGTTATCGAACGCCTTACCCGCCGTTTGGGGCGCTTGGTTGACGATTTGCTATTTTTAGCCAGACAAGATAGCGGCATCGTGCAGCAGCAGTGGATTGAGGTTCCTCTCGATGCTTTGCTGATGGAAGTAATTGAAGAACAACAGGCGATCGCCACAACCCAAAATCTCTCTCTTTCTTTGGAAATTGTCGATCTGCCCAACGCTGAGGACAACTTTACACTGTTGGGCGACTGGGATCAACTAGCCCGACTGTTTACCAATCTCGTCAGCAACGCCGTGCAGTACACGCCCTCTGGCGGTCAAATTGAAGTAGAATTGCAACTCGCAGGTAAACACAAAAGAAATTCGCCGATCTTAAATCCAGCGCTGCAAATAAAAGTAACAGACACCGGCATCGGAATTTCCGCAGAAGCACTGCCGCATTTGTTCGATCGATTCTACCGCGCAGATCCAGCCCGAACCCACCGCAGCGCCGCTGGTTCCGGTTTGGGGTTAGCCATCGCCAAGGCAATTGTCGAAAATCACCGTGGCCAAATCCGCATTGACAGCCAAGTCGATCGAGGTACAGCCGTTACCGTCACCCTCGCCGCCCACAAATCCGAAGCATCTCGCGTCTAAAAATCCCCTCTTCCCCTCTTCCTCTGTGCCCTCAGCGCCCTCTGCGGTTAATAAAAAAACAGGACTTAAGCAGCAACGATGAAAAATAGACCCGGAGATTGCTTCGGACACAAATCCGCCTTTAAACTTCCTCTCTTCCCCTCTTCCTGTACGCCCTCGAAAGGTTAATCACAAAATTTACCCCTCAAGCCTGATTCTTTCTACCTTGGGCCCAAACCAAGCTATTAAAATTCAATTCCCGCATAGATTAACATGAACTTTGTTGGAAAACCTCGATCGAACTTGTGAGGAGTTATTTATGTTTCGCCACAATCTACCGTTAAAAAAAATCAGCTTGCTAGCAGCCACCTGCGGAGGTTTACTCGTTAGTCTCGCAACACTTTCCCAAGCCGGCGGCCCCCCGCCCCAACAAGGAAAACCCGTTTCCCAACCCGCAGAGACTCCCGCAGCCACTGAAGAGCCCGTCAGCGAACCAACTCCGGCTGCGAGTCCGGGCCTCAGCGGGATGCCCTCTACACCAACAGACGCGCCTGCCCGCTTCCCCATGCCCAGTGCGCGAGTTACGCCTGCCGAAGGCATGATAGTAATTAAACTGGTGAATACCACCAATGCTGTCATCAATTATCAAATCGTAGGCGTGACCCAGCCGCGCACTCTGGGCGAACAATCTGAAATTTTGCTTCAAGCCCTCAAAGTGCCAATCACCCTCACTTATCAGCGCCCAGACGGCGGATTGGTGCTAGTTCGCCCCCAAGCAACCGCGATGCCGGGAATGTTGCAAGTCAGTTTCGGCGCGACAACTGAGTTGGACGCTGATACAAAATCGCTGCAAATTCAGGAAGATGGCAAGGTAATTTTGAATTAGTTTAACTGTTGACTGTTGACTGTTACCATTCGTGTCAACTTAAGACTCAAATCCATAATAAATATCGTTTATAGTTTAGTTGCGATCCCCTCTAACCCCTCTTAATAAGGGGGGGGACAAGACTATTCTTACCTCCCATCTAACTCCCATTAATAAAGGGGAAAGAGCCTTCAAAGTCCCGCTTCTTAAGGGGAATTTAGGGGTATCGAAACTTCGATACAAACGAGATATACACAGGGTTTTAGTATTATGTTGACACCGATGGGCTGTTACTAATTCCCAATTTCCAATTCCAAATTCCCAGTCAACCGTCACTCGCCGAGTAACAAAGGAGGTAACTTAGTAAAAGGTAAATCCTCGTTTACTGCATCAATTTCTTGCTGTTCTCTTTCGTTAATTTGACCGATATAAGAATTGAGAATTTGGGCCAGACGGTTGTTATAAAATCGGTGCAAACTATAATTTGGCGTAGCTGGAAAGCCGCGCCGTTTTTTGTGCCGCCCGCCGGCACCCGGATCGAAGCTTTGGATGCCCCGATCGATCGCCCATTCGATCGGCGTATAGTAACAAGCATCGAAGTGCAAGCAGTCGATTTCCTGCAAACTTCCCCAATAACGCCCGTACAGTCGATCGCCCTTATACAAACAAAAAGACATACCCACAGGCTGTCTGTCATCTTCCTTGTCGTAGGCGGCTACAAATAAAACTCGATCGCGATAATTGTGGTGCAACTGTTCAAAAAATCGCTTAGTCAGATACTTGCTTCCCCACCAACCAAATTTGTCGCAAGTATTCTCATAAAAAGCATACATTTGAGCAAACATGGCTTGGGGAATTTCATCGCCCGTCAGCGTTTTTATCAACAAACCAGCTTGATCGACTGCTTTGCGTTCGCGTTTGATATTGCGGCGCTGGTTGGCATTAAATGCGCCTAAATAATTGTCAAAATTTTGATAGCCTTGATTTTGCCAAATATAACTGTGGTGCAGCCAACTGCTGAAACCGTGGCGTTCCATGCGCTGCCGCCATTCAGGATCTACATAAAGGAAATTGCAGCCGGAGATATTGTGGCGATCGCAAAAATGGTCGATCGCGCTTACCATTACTGCCGTTAACTCGTCTTCATCTTCCCCCTCGGCAATCAAAAACCGATAGCCTTCAGCCGGAGTAAACGGCGTCATTCCCATCAATTTGGGATAATAGTGAACACCCAAACGTTGGGCTAAATCCGCCCACTGATTATCGAATACAAATTCCCCGTAACTGTGACTTTTGACATAAAGTGGCGCGCAAGCAATCAACTGTTTGTCTCGCCAGACTGTTAAGTGATGCGGTAGCCAACCGGTTTTACCTGTTGCACTGCCCGATACTTCGAGATTGTTCAGCCAATCCCATTCCAGAAATGGAGTTTTTAGTGGCATCGCCAAGGCATCCCACGACGCTTGCGGGATTTCGCCTATTTTGCTAATCCAGGCTACAGAATATTCAGGTTTTGGCTGTTTCAGCATAGGGAGATTTGAGCGTAGAGCGATCGAACTTCATTTAAGTTAATATAATTTCCCCTGTTCGACACTTCTTACCAGGCTCTTCCTGGTAACGCAGATCCAGAGTTCGAGCCTCGATTTTCCTTGCGCTGGCGAGGCACAGCCTCGCTTACATGGGTTCCCCGCCTCTGCCGGGGAACCAGTTACAAATGCGCGACTATCGATCAACCCGATAATGCAAAAATACCTCTTGTCCCACCTGTTTAACCGTCAAAAGTTCCAATTTTGGAGCTAAATCTGCCAAAAAACCCTCTCCCTCCACTGGTGTCGGTGCATCCGCCCCGCCCAAAATTAACGGACACACCGTCAGCCACAGTTCGTCTACCAAGCCTGCAGCCAGCACAGACGCTACGAGTTTTCCCCCTCCCAGAATCGCCAAGCGTTTGATACCGAAGCTTGCTAGCTGTTGAAACGCATCAATCCAATCAATCTCTCCACCTCTGGTTTTCGCATAGATAATTCGATCGAACTTACTATTTGTCATCGGGTAGGGAGATGGCAATGCCGTTTCCCTACTGTGTTGCCCCGTCAGCAGCCAGCGAGGTACCGGTTGTTGGAAAAATCGCAAGTTTGGGTCAAATTGGGACGATCGCGAACACACAATTTGCACCGGTTGTGGGAGCTTCCCTTGCAGTTCCCTCTGTGTGAGCAATTCCGGCGAAATCACTCTCATCGTCGTCCCATAAGCCTGTAACGTGCCGTTGCCGAACAAAACGGCGTCGCTTGCTGCTACTTGCTGTTCGAGGTGGGCTTTGTCGTTGGCAGAACCGAATCTCGCGGGCGATCGTACTGCATCTGCTATTTTACCGTCAGCGCTGATCGCGAGTATTACTGTTGCGTGAGGTTCAGTCATTACTTATCAGAATTTCGCAGAACTTTTAACTGTAGCAATTCACAACTATTTGTAAAGTTTTTTTTCAACTCGCTCGCACTGCTTTTATTTGACGGATAATGTGAGTTTATTTATTTTGCAACGGTAGCGATCGCCCTACCAAAGTATTTACTTTTCTTTACAAACAGCAGACAAAAAACGGCGCGGGAGGTAAAAAATTCGTTGCAGACTTTAAATGCGCCGCGCGATCGACTAGAGTAAAAAAAATGGCTTGATCCGTTTATTCATCGCAAAGGAAAAAAAGCTCATGGTTCAACGCGGTTCAACAGTCCGGATTCTCCGCAAAGAATCCTACTGGTATCAAGAAGTGGGCACCGTTGCTACGGTAGACCAAAGCGGCATTAAATACCCAGTTATCGTTCGCTTTAACACCGTAAATTATGCAGGCGTCAACACCAACAACTACGCCGAAAGCGAATTAGTGGAAGTGGCAGCACCCAAAGCAAAAGCGAAAACAGCGACTGCTGTAGCTTCCGGCGGCAAACAAACCACGCTCGACGAGAAAACTCGGAAAACCGGCAGCGGAGGAGCCCCCTCGCAGCCGAAAACTTCGACGGACAGCAAACCCGGCGCCGAAGTGCCCGGCACCGTCGAAGGTTCGCCTCAGGGTCAAGGAACAGAACAGCGCTAATTGTGCCAGAACTGCCAGAAGTTGAAACTATTTGCCGGGGTTTGAATCAAGCAACCCTCGATCGAGAAATGTTGGACGGGGACGTGTTGCTAAACAGCACGATCGCCCGCTCAATCTCTGCGACCGATTTTTTGACGAAACTCAAAGGAAAGTCGATCGCCCGCTGGTACAGACGCGGCAAATACCTCCTGGCAGAACTATCTCAATTCCCAGAAGGAGAAAGAGAGAAAGGGAAAGGGGGAGAATTTAGGGATCAAACTCCAAGCTCTTCCCCTCTTCCTTCTTCCTTCCTCCTTCCTTCAAAAGCCGGCTGGTTGGGCGTTCACCTGCGGATGACTGGACAACTGCTGTGGGTGAACCGATCCGAACCCCTGCAAAAACACGCGCGAGTGCGGCTATTCTTTGAAGGAAACCAAGAATTGCGGTTTGTAGACCAGCGCACCTTCGGGCAAATGTGGTACGTGCCTGCAGAAACCGAGGTTTCCAGCACAGTCATCGGTCTGAAACTTTTAGGGCCCGAACCATTTTCCGAGGAGTTTACAACAGAATATTTGGCCCGCAAGCTGCACCGGCGGGCGCGACCCATAAAAACAGCTTTGCTAGACCAGGCACTGATAGCGGGTTTAGGCAATATTTACGCAGACGAAACTTTGTTTTTGTCGGGAGTGATGCCCACAACTCTGTGTGCGGATTTGACAGCAGAGCAAATTGGGCGCATCCATACAGCTATTATTCAAGTTTTACAGAAGGCGATCGAATCCGGGGGCACCACTTTTAGCAATTTTCTCAACGTCCAAGGTGTCAACGGCAACTACGGCGGCGTCGCTTGGGTGTACAATCGCGCCGGTCAACCCTGTCGCACTTGTTCCACAACCATCGAACGTATAAAATTAGCAGGGCGATCGACTCATTTTTGCCCTGCCTGCCAGCAATAAGCGGAAGGAAGTTCGGCAACCGATTCTGTAACGGATGTAACGGATGTCAGGAAGAAGGAAGAAGGAATAAGACGGAAGAAGGCGGGAGAGGAAAGAAGGAAGAAGGAAGAACTGATATCTTGTACCCTTGTCAATAAGGTTTTCAGGGGCGGGCGGGACAGCCAGCGCCCAAGAATATTGAACTATTGTGGAACAGGCCGGAAATCCTGTTAAGCGAGAATGGTGCCAGATGTCAGAAGAAAGAAGAAGTCCTTTCCAGCCAAATCTAGATTAAAATTTGTATAGTTTTTTAAACTAAACAAAGCAAGTTATGGCAATCAAGAAAGGCAGTATAGTTCGCGCTGTACGCGAAAAATTGGAAAACAGTCTAGAAGCCAAAGCCAGCGACCAGCGCTTTTCCTCGTATATATTTGAAACAAAGGGCGAAGTGATGGATGTTCGCGGCGACTATGCCTTCGTCAAATTTGGCAAAGTACCCACCCCCAATATTTGGCTGCGGGTAGACCAACTCGAAGATTTTAAGTAACTCACCAAAACTAAACATCACTGTTCTTAATTTAGCGAAGGGTGCACACCGCGCACCTTTCCCCAATTAAGCTGATTGCTAAAATCTAAAATCTAAAATCTAAAATCTAAAACCTAAAACCCAATGAATTCTCCATCAAACCGCGTATCAATTATTGGTGCAGGCAAAGTCGGCAGTACGTTAGCCCAGCGAATTGCTGAGAAAAATCTGGCAGATGTAGTATTGCTAGATATTGTGGAGGGTTGGCCGCAGGGCGTTGCTTTGGATTTGATGGAAGCTAGGGGAGTGGAACGCCACGATCGCCAAATTGTCGGTACAAATAATTATACAGATACGGCCAACTCAAATATCATCGTAATTGCCGCTGGAGTGCCACGCAAACCCGGTATCAATCGGGAAGATTTAATTAAAATCAATGCTCGAATTGTCACCGAAGCCTCAAAACAGGCGATCGAGCATTCTCCCGAAGCAATCTTAATCGTCATCACCAATCCCCTAGATATCATGACTTATTTAGCTTGGGAAGCTGCGGATTTGCCCAAACACCGAGTCATGGGGATGGGGGGAGTTCTCGACTCCGCCCGCTTTGAAACTTTTATTGCCATGGAATTGGGCGTTTCAATTGCTGAAATCAATGCAACTGTCATCGGTTCTCATGGCGATTTGATGGTTCCTTTGCCTCGCTATTCCACTGTCAACGGTATTCCCATCAATCAACTTATGGATGCTGGGGCGATCGATCGACTCGTACAGCGGACTCGCCACGGCGGCGCAGAAATTGTCGAATTGATGAAGATTAGTAGTGCTTATTTTGCACCCGCATCTTCTGCCTGTTTGATGGTAGAATCTATTTTATTTAATCAGTCGCGACTCTTGCCTTGCTGCGTTTATTTACACGGCGAATACGGTGTGCAAGATATCTTTTTAGGAGTTCCCTGCCGCTTGGGATCTCAGGGAGTCGAACAAGTAGTCGAACTCGAACTCAGCGATACCGAAAGAGCAGCCTTTATCGAGTCGGGCAAATTGGTTGCCGAAAATATTGAGGAAGCCAGGGCGATGCTGAAAACTGCTTCTTAAGCTTGTAGCAATTCGTTGATCACAGCAGTCTGCTGGCCACTTCAATATAATAATTTATATTGAGTATGAAAGTGCGATCGCTCTGTCGGAAGTTGCCTTATCGGATTTCAACCGCGCTTTGATTAATATTATTGATCATGTTTGTTAGGCTATATTTCACAAGCCCAAAAATGGCAGCAAGGAACCGATCGATAAATATAAAACTTCCTCTCAAAAACTTGCTAAAAACGCAAAAACTGGCAAGCAAAAGCAGTTGAACTTGGTCTGCGCGACAATACTCTTAGAGTTTCTCTAGAAATTAAAGCAAAAATCTGCCATATTTTCTTTACTACTAAACCAACAGCAGAAGCAGTCGGTTTAGGATTATCTCTCACTCGCGCTCGCATTGTCCAACAACACCGTAGCACTTTAAAGGTAGAAAGCGAAATGCGAGTTTCTACGGAATTTCTCATTACTTTGCCCAAACTTTAATACTCGCGATCGCCATTTCTATTGATCAAGCTTGAAATACCTTTACTTTAGCCCAAAATGTGATACCCTAAATATTTGTATTATCTAAAATTTTTACAGTTGTCAAAAATCGGGCAAAAAGTCTCCGCGCGTGCGGAAGCTATCCCGAACGCGGGTGCGGGCTCGTTGCGGTAGGGAATCACCCTTGAGTTGAGCCCATTTAACACAGCCTACAACTACCTCAACTGTTTGACCGAAAACTAACCTCTGATTCGGTGAATTTTAATCAGTTTAAAAAATCCCATCCCTCGCATGAAATAACGAGAAGGCAAGGAAAAATATCTAAAATTTCGGCTGATCCTAAAGATTGTAAAAAATCTAATTTAGGAGAGATAAATCGAGCATTACTTAAAACTTTAGAAAAGGCGATCGCGTAAGTTTAAACAAATTCAAATAAAGGCGTTACCAACAGGATATTTTCTCGCCACAACAAGGAAACCATTAATCGAGTTTGGGGTAATAATAAAAAGGTGACAATTGCAACCCAATGCGAACAAAAAAAATGTCAAAATTAGTCAGAGACGCTCCTCCCGCTCGCGAAATGGAACCGGGTTTCTTGTTTCCACTTTCGGAGTTTTCCTGAGTTAATTACGTTAAGAAACCGAGTTTATGTGTAAGTTTTGTTAGCATTATTCCCACTAATTGACAATTAATGGAGTAGCAAATTATGCAACTTTTTCAGTAAATATACGGGAGCTAAGATGGTCGATAGACCTCCAAATCTCGAAAAAATACGGAAATGCAGTCTGAGTAGCTGCTAAGTGCTAGCAGAATGAGGAGAATATGTTCTTTGCCTTTTTGAGTTACCAGGCTCAACTTGCAGAGCGCTATTGAGATGCCATCAACCTCGATAACAAACCGCAAAATAACTAAATAAAAATCATTATGTTTCATGAATACCTGTATCACGAAGTCAGCAACCTGCGCGAGAAACTAGCTCACCTAGAAAGAGAAACGCAGTCTCAAACCTGGTTCAAAAAGCTGCAAGCGCTGATGGGAGTTATTAGCAAAATTCGTGAATCCCTAGACTTAGAAACAATATTCAAAATCACAGCCACCGAAGTTCGGCAACTCCTAAATGCCGATCGAGTCGCCATCTACCGCTTCTTTCCCGAATCCGAATGGAATGAGGGCGAAGTAGTGTCCGAAGACGTACTGCCCCAATACAGCCCCTCTTTGGGAAGCAGAGTCCGCGACAATTGCTTCGGCGAACAATTTGCAGCCAACTACACCAAAGGTTACGTTCAAGCAGTCACGGACATCTACAAAGCCCGGTTGAGCCCTTGTCACCTCAAAATCCTCAAGCGGTTTCAAATCCGGGCCAACTTAGTCGTACCGCTACTGCAAGGGCAACATTTGTGGGGATTGCTGTGCATTCACTCCTGCGGTCAACCCCGCCAGTGGCAAGAAGACGAAATCGAATTTGCCAGACAAGTAGGCGACCATTTAGCCGTTGCCATCTACCAAGCCGAACTGCACTTGCAAACCCAGAGGCAAATAGCAGAAATCGAATCCGCGCAGCAGAAACTCCGCGACAGTGAGCAAAAATATCACCAAATTCTCGATTCGATCGGCGATATGGTATTAGTCAAAGGCCCCAAATCCAAAATTGTTTGGGCAAATCAAGCATTCCGCAACTATTACGGCATGACTGAAGAGGAACTTCAAGGCATAGTAGACGCACCTTTCGCCGATACCGACAATACTCTCCAGTACATCAAAGATGACGCCTTCGTCTTTGAAACCGGACAGACTCTGCAAATTTCCGAAGAACCGGTGACGCGCTACGACGGAGAAGTGCGGCTGTTCAGCACCGTCAAAACACCGATCCGCAACGCAGACGGCGCAATCGTCATGACTGTCGGCGTCTCCCGCGACATGACGGAACGCAAAAAAACAGAAGAAGCGGTCAAAGCCAGCGAAACCAAATACCGCAGCCTGGTAGAAACCTCCCAAGACATGATTTGGTCGGTCGATGCGATCGGGCGCTATACCTTCGTCAACCCAGCAGTTAAGTACATCTACGGTTACGAACCAGAAGAAATGATCGGTCGGCCCTTCTCCGACTTTGTGACACCAGAACAAAGCCAGAAAGATTTAGAAGTGTTCGCCCGCCTGTTTGCCGGAGAATCAATTTTCCAGTACGAAACCACCCAAATCGCCAAAGACGGTAGCATGAAACATTTGATGTTTAACGCCATCGGCCTCTACGACGAAACCGGAAACTTCCTCGGCACCACGGGCACAGCCACCGACATTACCGATCGCAAGCGAGCAGAAGCAGCCTTACAACACGCCAACGCAGAACTAGAGCGCAGAGTAGAAGCACGCACGGCAGAACTGCGCCAGACTTTTGCCGCCCTCACGGCCAGCGAAGCCAGGTTCCGGACGATCGCGGCCACCATCCCCGGAGCTCTGTTTCAGTTTTGCAACCGGGACGGAGTTTGGCAAGTTGACTACGTTAGCGATCGCATCTTCGATCTCACGGGCGTCACAGCAGCAGAAATGACGCGAGACTTAAATACATTCATTTGTCGCATCCACCCCGAAGACTCGGAAAGCCACCTCGCTTCCGTCAACGAAGCCGTAGAAAATCTTTGTCCCTGGCACTACGAAGGGCGGTTAGTCAAGCCCGACGGTGAGATTCGCTGGTGGCAGGGCGACTCCATGCCCACCCGCAGCGAGAACGGCGAAATAATATTTTGCGGCGTTTTGCTCGACATCACCGATCGCAAAGTTGCCGAAACCGCCATCCGCAACAGCCAGCGGCAGCTCAAAGAAGCCCAGAGACTCGCCCATGTCGGCAATTGGGAACTTGACGCAGCCACCGAAACCCTCACTTGGTCGGAAGAACTTTTCCGCATCTTCGGGCTCGAACCGGCCCCCATCGCGCCCAACATAGCCGAACAGGTAGCTCTGATTCATCCAGAAGATTTGGAATTGTGGCAAACTCAAGTGCAGCAGGGACTCGCAACAGGCATCCCTTTTGAGTTTGACTTTCGCCTTTACCGTCCCGACGGCATCTTGCGATACGTGAACGCCCTGGGCAAAGCCGAAACCGATGTGAACGGCAAGGTGGTAAAACTGTTCGGTACGGTGCTCGACATTACCGATCGCAAAGCCGCCGAAGCAGCACTGCGGCAAGCAGCAGTCGAGTTAGAAGACAGAGTGAGCGATCGCACGGCCGAACTTTCCCAAGCAGTCACCCAATTAGAACAAGAAATTGGCGATCGCAAACAGGCAGAAGCAGCGCTGCAAGTTTCCGAGCAAAACCTGCGGACGATATTTAACAATGTTTACGATGCTATCTTCATTCACGATTTAGAAGGAAAGATTCTCGATGTCAACAATCGAATGTTAGAAATGTACGGAGTGAACCCGGAACAAGCAACAAAATTATCAATTAAAAACGACTATTCAACACGCGGCAATCCCATTGAGAAAATGGAAGAACTTTGGGAAAGAGTATTAGCCGGCGAAACAGGTCGCGTGGAATGGAAAGCGAGGCGTCCCAACGACGGTTCAACTTTTGATGCAGAAGTCGCCCTGTCCAGAATTAATCTCAACGGGAATCTCAGCATCATTGCCAACGTCCGAGATATTAGCGAGCGCAAACAGACAGAAGCAGAACTGCAACACGCTCAAAATTTTATGGAATCAGTCCTCAAAACCATACCCGTAGGAGTGGTTGCCAAGGATGCCCAAGAACTGCGGTTTGTTCTGTGGAACCCAGTAGCTGAACAGTTGCTCGGTTTCAGTGAAGCAGAAGTTATCGGCAAAAATGATCACGACTTTTTCCCAACAGAACAAGCTGATTTTTTCACCGCCAAAGACAGGGAAGTGCTCAACAGCGGGCACATTGTAGAAATCGCCGAAGAAGAGATTGAAACGAGGCAAGGAGAAACGCGGATATTTCATACCAAGAAAACAACAATACTCGATGCTGATGGCAAACCGCAATATCTATTAGCTGTCACTGAAGATATTACCGATCGCAAGCGGGGAGAAATTGCCTTGAGGCGATCGGAAGCCCTACTCAGACAGCAAGCCGAGCGAGAAAAGTTGCTCAACAACCTCACTACTCAAATCCGCAATTCCCTCGATTTCGACAGCATTATTGCTGTCGCAGTCCAAAAAATTAGGGCTTTCATGCAGATCGATCGGTGCTATTTTTCCTGGTACCGCCGCGAACAAGAAGAGGCTTTTTGGGAAATTATTCAAGAATCTCGCAGAAGAGAACTTCCCGATTTAATAGGTTGCTATAAAGCTTCTGACTTCGGCACTATAGGAGAACAGATGTTGCGTCTAGAAACGCTGCAAATTGATGATGTCGGAGCGCTCGCAGACCCTGTTTGGAGAAAGTCTCTTAATTCTATGGGCTACCAATCTGTGTTGGCAATTCCGATGCAGGCACTTTCGGGAGTAGTGAGCGTTGTTACCTGCGCCCACTCCGCTGCTGTGCGACCGTGGAGCGAGGGCGAAGTAGAATTGTTGCAAGCGGTTACAGTTCAATTGGCGATCGCTCTCAACCAAGCCGATCTTTACGCCCAAACTCGCAATAAAGCTCTCGAATTAGAACAAACCTTGCAGAAATTAACCAGCACTCAATCACAGTTAATTCAAAATGAAAAAATGTCGAGTCTCGGTCAACTTGTGGCAGGAGTCGCCCACGAAATCAACAACCCAGTTAACTTTATTTACGGCAATCTCAGCCACGCCAACGACTATACTCAAGACTTGCTGCACTTGATCGAACTTTACCAAAATCACTATCCCGATCCAGTCCCGGAAATTCAAGAAGAAGTAGATAGGATTGAACTCGACTTTCTGATGGAAGACCTGCCAAAGTTGCTTTCCTCAATGAAAGTCGGTGCAGACAGAATTCAACAAATTGTTGCTTCTCTTCGCACATTTTCCCGCATGGACGAAGCCGAAAAGAAAGCAGTCAACATCCACGACGGCATAGATAGTACCCTGATGATTTTGCAGCACCGGCTCAAAGCTAAACACAATCACCCCGAAGTTGAGGTGATTAAAGAATACGGTCAACTGCCCTTAGTAGAATGTTATGCCGGACAGTTAAATCAAGTATTTATGAACATCTTGAGCAATGCTTTAGATGCTTTGGAAGAACGGGATCAGCGCCGTTCTGCTGAGGAAATGCGGGAACAGCCGAGCCACATCCGCATCCGCACTGAAATATCGCCAGCGGGCAAGGTAATCATTCGGATTGCTGACAACGGGCCGGGAATACCGGAGACTGTCGGCACTCGGCTTTTTGACCCGTTTTTTACCACTAAACCTGTGGGTAAAGGCACTGGGATGGGCTTGTCAATTAGCTATCAAATTGTTACAGACAGACACAATGGGTCGCTGAAATGCAGTTCTTCGCCGGGACAGGGTACAGAATTGGTGATCGAAATACCCCTCAAAGCTAATTGTTAATAGGGAATTGGTAAGTTGTAAGTTTTAATTGGCAATTGGCAATTGCGAAAGTGTTACTGTGCGTCAGCTTTGTAATTCTCAACCATATCAATTCCGGTAGCATCGTCGTCGGACGTAAAATTTAGTCAACAATCAGTAATCAGGGACGGTACAACCGGAATTGATCTCATTCATCTGCGTTACTCTGTGTTAATCTGCCCTCATCTGAGGTTTAAAAAAGAGAATTTTTCGGATCGCAGATGACAAGGGATTAATGCGGATTCACGCAGATGAAGAATTCCGATGCTAACAAATTTGATATTATCACCGAAAATTTAATTTTGATGCACCATTTATTCCCTGGTGCATCAGTTTTGAGATTGTGAGTTTCTAGCAAAAATGTCTTCACGGGGTGAGGCACTATTTATCAATCTGTACCTCACTCAGTCCATAATGGCTATATTACCGAGATTTATCAGGATTTCTGTCACCGCAGAACTGTCCAAAGGTTTAGAAAACCAATATCCCTGAGCTAATTCGCAGTCGAGTTCTCGAAGCTGTGATAACTGTTCGGCTGTCTCTACACCCTCGGCGATCGTATTCAATCCCAAATTGTGAGCCAAAGTTACGATCGCCCGCACAATCTGCAAAGGCTGACCCCCGTCGTCACCGTTTTCGACAGCCCCCAAGCGGCTCACAAAAGATCGATCTATCTTCAGTGTATCCAGCGGAAAACGGTGCAAGTAACTCAAAGACGAATAGCCAGTACCGAAATCGTCGATCGACAATCGAATATTTCTACCTTTTAATTGGGCTAGCACAATATTGGCTTTCTTGACATTTTCCACGATCGCGCTTTCAGTAATCTCCAATTTTAAACAGCTCGAATCGCAGCCTGTTTCTGCTAAAATTTCATCGATTTCATCGATTAAATTCGGCATACCTAACTGTTTAGGAGAGAGATTGACGCTCATTGTTAATTGCGAAGGATCAATAATGGGTAATTTAAAATTCGGAATTGGTACCTGGGAAGTTGTACTGAACGTAGCCGAAGTATTGGTAATTGGGAATTGGGAATGGGTAATAGATGAGTGGAAATCAGTAATCGGGAATTGGTAACTGGGAATTGGTAATTTTTTACCGATTCTTTCTTCGCTGTGACCAATATTGGGGCTAGGCTCAGTAAAAGTTCCGTGTTCCTCCTTCCCTGTATCTGTTACATCAGTTAAATTCCCTCCATTGCTCGTTGCCCTCTTCTCTGTTGTTACCCTGAGCGAAGTCGAAGCGCCTTCTTCCTTCTTGTTACGCTGAGCGACTCGCCCTGATTGCAGCCGAAGGGAGTCGAAGGGCCTTGTTCCGACTTCCATGGGACTTCTTCCCTGTTGCTCGGTTAACATTTCTTGCCAAATCCGCAATTGCTGACAAGCTTCCCGCAACACCCAGGCTCCCAGAGGCACGATCAAACCTGTTTCTTCAGCTACAGGGATAAAAGTAGACGGCGGAACTAGACCCCGAACTGGGTGGTGCCAGCGCACCAAGGCCTCAAAACCTTCGAGCGCACCGCTGGCGATCGAAACAATCGGTTGGTAGTGCACAATAAAGTGCGAACGTTGATCCTTGCTCTCTCCTAATTCCTCCTTGCCCAAAATAGCCAACCGCAGGTCAGTTTCTAACTGCAACAGCGACATAGTTTGGTCGTGCATCGCCAAATTAAACACTTCGTGGCGGGCCTTACCCAAAGCTTTAGCGCGGTACATAGCGATGTCAGCATCGCGTAGGAATTCTTCTGGGTGAGTGTACGAATTTAATTCGCCACTGGCGGTGGCTTCGCCTCGACTGAAAACAATGCCAATGCTAGCGGTGGTAAATACTTCGTGTCCTTCGAGATGAAACGGCTTCGTCAGTTCTTTTTGTATCTTTTTAGCTGCGAGGGTGGCGTCACTGAGGCTCTGAATGTGGTCTAGCAGGATGGTGAATTCGTCTCCCCCCAGTCGGGCGACGGTATCAGAAACGCGGACGCAGGTTTGCAGTCGCTCCGCGAGGGCGATTAGCAGTTTGTCTCCTAAAACGTGTCCTAAAGAATCATTAACTACTTTGAAGCGGTCTAAATCTAGGAAAAGTAAACCAAATTTGTAATCGGGGGACTGATTGGATCGGCGGATGGCTTGTCCTAGCCTGTCGATGAACAAAACCCGGTTGGGCAAACCCGTCAGCGCATCGTGAAAAGCGCCGTGCAGCAGTTGCCGTTCTACTCGCTTGCGCTCGGTGACATCTCGGATAATAATCTGGCCAGCAGTCGAGCCTTGATAAATAGCGGGGATGCCGGCCATTTCAACGTCTATTATTTGTCCGTCGAGCCTCATCAGTTTTTGTTCGGCAAGGTCGAGTGGCTGATTTTCTATCTCGACTAGCCGAATGCGCTCTGTGGCTATTTCCACATAGTTTGGATGGACGAAATGCAATATGGGAAAGCCGATTAGCGCATCGGGAGAGTTCGCACCGAGGAGTTTCGCGCCGGCAGCATTGATGTAGGCGATTTTCCCTTGACTGTGAACGGCGATCGCTTCGGGAGATAGTTCTACTAAACGGCGATAGCGTTCTTCACTTTCTTTGAGAGAGACTATTAACTCGCATCGCTCTTTTTCAGCTTGCTGGCGTTCGACTTCCATTTGGTGAACCGCCAGAATTTTGCCAATACTTTGAGCCATCAATTCTATAATTTCTATTTCCTCGTACTTGAACTTTCTTTTCTTTATTTCTGGCGAACTAAAACTCAACGTGCCGTAAGTTTTATTGTTAACAAATATCGGCGTTCCAATGTAAGATTCCGCCTTGCAGTTCTGATAAGCAGGATGTTCGCGCATCTCAATATCTGCTCCTATATGAGAATACGCAACTGTTTTGTTAAGTTTAATGACTGCGGCGCAGTAAGTATCGCTGAGGTTCAATTCTAAGCCTCGCACGAAGTATTCTAAATCGCTTTTAGCTGCTCTGACAATAAAAGTCTCGTTGTCAACTTCAGCCATGATGCCCATAGAAAGTCCAAACATCAAACAGCCTGCTGTTAGATAATCGTCAACCAGTTCTTCAAAGTTTTGATAATGATAAGTTGTAATCCGATGCAAATGTTTGAGATTAGCGCTAAATGCTGCTAAAGCTTGAGAATTTAAAAATAATTCTTCTTCCGAGCGCTGGCGGTCGGTAATGTCTGTTTGTACTCCAATAAAGTGGGTTAAGTGTCGCCGCGAGTTGTAAACTGGAGCGATCGAAAGTTCGTGCCAAAAAGGAGTGCCGTCTTTCCGAAAGTTGCGTAATATAACTTGAGATTCTCTGCCTTCTTCAATCGCAATTCGCAATTGTTTGGCAGCGGGGGTGTCAGTGTCTGTACCCTGCAAAAATCGGCAATTTTTCCCCATTAACTCGTCTCTGCGATAACCCGTAATCCGCTCAAAACTGGGATTGACATAAATAATCGGATTATCTGCAACGGTTGCGTCGGTGATTGCAATGCCGTTGCTGCAACTTTCGATCGCCCGTTCCATCATTTGTAAGCGCTCTTGCGATATAATGCGCTCGATCGCCGCAGCTAACACGTTGGCGATCGCTTCTACAAAATAAACGTCATCTTGACTGAAAACCCGCCCTTGGCTGGTATGAACCCCCAAAATGCCCCAGGCCGGCGAGGATGAACTGTTCGCTGGTTCTGCTTGTCCCCAGTTCCTCCCCAGTCCCCGATTGCCGGGAATAATTACAGTGACGCCGCTGACTGCCCGATGGTTATGCAGTAGCGGCAACTCGCTAAAGCGCGTTTCCACCCGCAAATCTTCGACGATCGTCGGTTCGCCCACTAGCAATGTGTAACCTGCTTGCGATCGGGCAGAAGCGGCAACAGTAGCGCTGCCGACGAGGCCCGGCTGCCAGCCAACCCCCGCTCGCAGCAGAAAAGCATGACCAGAGGGCAACAGTTCTAATACCTGGCAATAATCAACGTCTAGGGTTTGAGCAATTAAAACCGCAGCTTTGTCCATCAGTGCGGACAAATCTGTTTCGGCCAGGGCCTGCTGCCCCAAGTAAGCGACGGCCGCTTGCTGGCGGGCCCGCGAGTGAATTGACGTGAGCAATTCCTGCTCCTTGGCGGCCACTCGCTTCCGATCCGTAATGTCGCTGAATACCGACAGAACAGCTTTCCCCGACACCAATGTCAGATACCGCATCGATACACTTGCCCAAAACAGCGTGCCGTCAGCTTTTTTCAGCCGGATTTCTGTCTCGCGGACGTGTCCGTTGCGGGCGAGCCGCAACAGCAATTCCTGGCGCTCTGCAGGTTTGTGGTAGAGCATTTCGGCTTTTTGGCCGTTGATCGACTTGAAGGCTGTGAACCCGAAAGCCTGACGGCATAAATCGTTACTATAAAGAATTGTGCTGTCCGCCAGACTGCTGACGATCAGTGGCATTGGCATCGAGTGGGCGATCGTCAGCAGTAATTCTTTGGTTCCTTGCAGCTCTTTGTACAAGTCTGGCTTGGAGGCCCAGCCGTGACAGTCTTCAGACTTTTCAGGGATAAAACTTTCCATTGTTTAATCGATCCATTAGCAGGACAACTTTTTTAAACTTGTGGTCAATCAATACTGCGGACGGTTTTTAATTAGCATTCGTAGAATAAAAGTTTCAAGGCGATTCGCCAATCGAGCTACCAACGGAAAATCAAGGGTTTCAAACTACGAACTAAAAACAGTCCAGATTATTGGTAAATGACGATTTCAGATGCAGAGGAGGATCTACAGTAGCCCACAACACATTAATCTTAACCAGAACTCTGCAACTGAAGGCCCCTAAACTGCTCGGCTGAAGTTTGATACGCTGCTCTCCCGTTAAAGACCACATCTGTCTTTGGTATGAAAATCTACTGTTTTTAAAGTTGCGTTAAGTTTTGATAAGAGCGAGGTACTTTACCCAATGTGCAGCGGAAGCTCCTAATCTAAAAAGTAAAGTCACCTACAAACAACCACCGAATACTATCCGAGGAGAGAGGAGAAATGCTTGAATCTTACCGCCGTACCGCTGCCGAACGGGCCGCTTTGGGAATTCCACCCCTGCCGCTAGACGCCCAGCAAACGTCGGAACTGTGTGAACTGCTGAAAAATCCGCCGGCTGGAGAAGAAGAGACCTTAATAGAATTATTGCGCGATCGCGTCCCGCCAGGAGTAGACAGCGCCGCCTACGTCAAAGCTGGTTTTTTAACTGGCATTGCTAAAGGCGAAATCCACAGCCCCTTAATTGCTCCCAAATGGGCAGTTTACCTGCTGGGGACAATGATGGGCGGTTACAACGTCCAATCTTTAATCGATTTGCTCAATCCTACTGCCGAAATCGCCATTCCCGCCACCGCCGCCCGGGCACTGAGCAAAACGTTGTTAGTATTCGACGCTTTCCACGACGTTATAGCTTTGTCTGATACCAATCCCTACGCCAAACAGGTAGTCGATTCTTGGGCGGATGCCGAGTGGTTTACAGGTCGTCCTGTGTTGCCAGAAGCGATTACCGTTACAGTCTTCAAAGTTCCTGGAGAAACCAATACTGACGACTTGTCGCCAGCACCTCATGCTACCACGCGGCCCGACATTCCCCTACACGCTTTGGCGATGCTCGAAAGTAAGATGCCTGGGGCTTTGCAAACTATTGCAGAATTGAAGAAAAAAGGTCATCCCGTAGCCTATGTTGGTGATGTTGTCGGTACCGGTTCGTCACGGAAATCGGCGATTAATTCCGTGCTGTGGCATATTGGCAATGATATTCCGTTTGTGCCGAACAAGCGCAGCGGCGGTTATATTTTAGGAGGTGCGATCGCCCCGATTTTCTTCAATACCGCTGAAGATTCCGGCGCTTTGCCGATCGAATGTGATGTCTCGCAAATGGAAACAGGAATGGTAATTACCATCCATCCATACAAAGGCGAAATCACCAACGAAGCCGGAGAAATTATCTCCACCTTCACCCTCAAACCCGACACAATTCTAGACGAAGTTCGCGCAGGTGGCCGAATTCCGCTATTAATTGGACGCACTTTAACCGACAAAACCCGCGCAGCTTTAGGACTAGAACCCAGCACTATTTTTACCCGCCCTACAATCCCAGTAGATACGGGCAAAGGCTTCACTTTAGCACAAAAAATGGTAGGCAAAGCTTGCGGTTTGTCCGGCGTTCGTCCCGGTACATCTTGCGAACCAGTCATGACAACAGTCGGATCGCAAGATACCACCGGGCCAATGACTCGCGACGAATTGAAAGAACTTGCTTGTTTGGGATTTAGCGCCGATTTGGTAATTCAAAGTTTCTGCCACACCGCCGCTTATCCAAAACCAGTTGATGTCAAAACTCACCATGAATTGCCCGATTTCATGGCAGAGCGCGCCGGCATAGCTTTGCGCCCCGGAGACGGCATTATTCACTCTTGGCTGAACCGGATGTTATTGCCAGATACAGTCGGAACTGGCGGCGATTCTCACACTCGTTTTCCTTTGGGAATTTCCTTTCCTGCTGGTTCGGGATTGGTGGCGTTTGCTGCGGCCTTGGGCGTTATGCCTTTGGATATGCCGGAATCAGTTTTAGTGCGGTTTAAAGGCGAATTGCAGCCCGGAGTAACGCTGCGGGATGTTGTGAATGCAATTCCCTATGTAGCCATTCAAAAAGGTTTGCTAACCGTCGCGAAACAGAACAAGAAAAACATCTTTTCTGGGCGGATTATGGAGATTGAAGGTTTGCCCGATTTGAAGGTCGAGCAGGCTTTTGAATTGACCGATGCGACGGCCGAGCGTTCTTGCGCTGGATGCACGATTAAATTGAGCGTGGAGACTGTTTCCGAGTACATTCGCTCCAATGTCGCGCTGCTGAAAAATATGGTGGCGCGGGGCTATCAAGATGCGCGGACTATGATGCGCCGGGTGGCGAAGATGGAGGAATGGCTGGCTAATCCGGTGCTGATGGAGGCGGATGCTGATGCGGAATACGTTGAAATCATCGAAATCGATCTGAACGAGATTAAAGAGCCAATTGTGGCTGCTCCCAATGACCCGGATAATGTTAAGTTGTTGAGTGAGGTTGCGGGCGATCGCGTTGACGAAGTATTTGTCGGTTCTTGCATGACAAATATCGGTCACTACCGCGCCACTGCAAAGGTGTTGGAAGGTGCAGGGGAAGTGAAAACTCGCCTGTGGATTTGCCCGCCAACTCGCATGGACGAACAGCAACTCAAAGAAGAAGGTTATTACAGCATTTTTGGAGCCGCTGGAGCGCGTACAGAAATGCCTGGTTGCAGTCTTTGTATGGGCAATCAAGCGCGGGTTAAAGATGCGACAACAGTGTTTTCAACTTCTACTCGTAACTTTAACAACCGCATGGGCAAAGATGCACAAGTTTATCTCGGTTCGGCAGAATTGGCGGCGGTTTGTTCCCTGTTAGGTCGCATTCCTACAGTCCAAGAATACAATGACATTGTGTCGAAGAGAATCGATCCTTTTGCTGGGGATTTGTATCGGTATTTGAATTTCGATCAAATTGCTGGTTTTGAGGATGAAGGGCGAGTGATTGCTTTGGAAGATATGCCTCGAATTGAGGATATTTTGGGGATTCCCGATGGTGTGTTGAGCAAGTAAAAAGTGGGGCGGGCGATCGCCCGCCCTTTGTTTATAATAGGAGTAGGGGTTCACGCCTGCATTTCTAATTCACGTCCAGGATATTGATCGACCCGCCCCCCTCCCTTTTTCGTAAATCAATTGAACTTCATATAAATCTGAGAAAGGAGAAAAGTGATTATGCCTGACCCAGCTTTAATCAGGGAAAGCCAAGCGACAGCAACTTCAGCGCCAGAAACTCGCATAGGCGAAGAAATTGTAGATTTTTTGCGGGAGATTCAGCAAACTCCGAGAGAATATTGGCCAAACTTACTTCAGATGATTCGGCTATTTCGCGAAACAGTAGAAATGAAGCCAGGAACCCCGGATAATTCGATAAAAGCTACAGACGAAATTAAGACCATCGATCCCCTACAGCAGCACGAAGCTCTGAGCAAATTGCTACAGTCTTGGGTTGACGATGGAGATGAACAGGAGCAAACAGAAACCGGTGAAGTTCTCCGCAAGGCACTAGAAGAAAATTCCGTGCATATATAAGATCATTCCATGAGCCGAATAGTGTTCTTAGATTCTGGGCCGTTAGGAATTGTTACCAATCCCAAAGCCACATCTCCTTTATATCAAGAGGGTAAACTTTGGCTGCAATCTTTGCCACTGAAAGGTTACATTGTAATACTCCCAGAAATTGCTGACTATGAGGTGAGGCGCGAATTAATTCGTGCAGGTAAGGCGGCCGGCATTAGACGACTTGATGAACTTAAATCGCAACTTCCCTACCGTCATTTGACTACAGAGGTAATGCTTTTAGTGGCTCAGTTGTGGGCTGATTCGAGAAGGAGAGGAAGACCAACAGCCGAACCTAATGCACTTGACGGGGATGTGATTTTGGCGGCGCAAGCAATATTGGAGGCAAGTGAAGGCGATGAGGTGGTAATTGCTACAACAAATGTGGGGCATTTGTCGCAATTTGTTGATGCTCGCGAGTGGCGACTAATTGAGTAATGTTTAAATTGATCGCACTTACCCTATCCCTGTTATACTTTGAACTACAGCTATTTTTGCAAACACCGTTGGCGAGATAAACAGGATGGTGGAAACAGTGGATACAATCGAAAAAATTGACGATCGCACACAAACCCGCTATTGGGGTCAAGTTACAGTCATAGACGCGGGCGATCGTTATAAGATCAATCGCATTGAAGTCAAGCCGGGGCATCACATCAGCACCCAAATGCACTATCACCGCAGCGAGCACTGGGTTGTTGTCTCCGGTACCGCTAAAGTTATCTGCGACGACAAAGAGACGATTCTCATGCAGAAACAGTCAACCTACGTTCCCATGAATACTGCTCACCGCGTAGAAAATCCAGGCGTTATTCCTCTGGTGATGATTGAAATCCAAAATGGTGAATACCTCGGCGATGATGACATTATCCGCTTCGCCAAAGATGCTAACGAGGAAGATTGAGCCTAGATCCAAATATGAAGCAATCGCAGACGCCAGGGAAAAGCTTCCCACACCGAACAATGACCGAAAGCATCCAGGATACAAGCCCTCGGATTCATCCGTGGAGAAATAAAAAAAACCTGTATCCGATGAAACTTGCCCCCCGGATTTATCCGTGGGGTCAATGCTTCAATTTTTTAATCTAAAATCTAAAATCTAAAATCGATTGACCTACGCAGCGACCGGCAACAAGATAAATCATACAATTAAAACTATAGGGGCAATTTCAGAATTGCCCCTACCTTATTATATTAAGTTTGTTAAGCACCAGCATTTGATATAGCAATTGGCGATCGTCCTACGGCAAAGAAGCGTTTTCTAAATCTACATTTGCCATATTGGCATTCTTTAAATTAGCACCTGTCAAGTCTGAACCGTTCAAATTGGCACCGTTCAAATTTGCATTGGTCAAATTTGCATCCCGCAAGTTGACTCCCTGTACGTCTATTCCCGACAAACTGCCACCTCTGAGGCTGATATTAGCTAAATTCGCTACAGACTGGCGAGCATTTCTCAGGTTTGCACCCGCCAAATTGGCGCTTTCTAAATTAGCGCCGATTAAATTAGCGCTGGTGAGGTTGGTATTTTTCAAACTTGCAATCACTAAACCCGCCAAACTCAGATTAGCGCGGCTCAAATCAGCACCCTCCAAATTAGCCCCGTGCATTTTAGCCCCAATTAAACTCGCACCTTGCAATTTAGCTTGTTTCAGATTTGCTTCATTCAGTTTGGCTTCGTCCAAATTTGCACCGTTCAAATTTGCACCTCTGAGATTCGCACCGCTCAAATCTGCCCCGCTCAGATTCATACCAGCAAGTTGCGCTCCTGTCAAGTCGCATTGGTTACATTTTTTAGTTTCTAATAATTGCTTGACGTGGGATACGTTTTCTGCCTTTACTCCCGAGGCTAAGCCCATCGCAATTACCAGCCCTGTTGTTGTTAAAATCCCAAGTTTCATATACCCACCCTCAGCAATATCTCTCTTTTAATAATATCCCACATTATTAAATAGGTTAGGGTGATCAGTCTCTTTGATAAACTGTGACAATCATCACCCTATTGTGTACAAAATATGCAATAATTATTGACGTTTCAACTCCCCTCTATTATTGTAACGAATTATTGCTTTTTCAGGAACCAAAAAGGAAAAGATTGCGTCGGTTCTAGACGGACGCCGGTGATGCTGTTCTGAGCAAAAGTATAGTCCTTATCCTGCCAAAGAGGGATGAAAGGTACATCTTTACCCAGTATGTCTTGAATTTCGGCAAATATGGCTTTGCGGGTTTCAGGGTTTGTTTCTTTGCGCTGCTTGTCGATCAGTTGATTTACCTGATCGCTATAATAAAACGAACCCTGACCTTGACTTTGACCCTTGGAGCAGCCCTCAGCCTCGGAACCTGTCGCACAATCTAAAAACGGGTGGATGTAATTGTCAGCGTCAAAAAAGTCGGCGGACCAATCCACTAAAACCGCAGGATAAATTCCCTTCTCTATGTTTTGAAACAAAGTCGGAGATTCCACGCTGTTAATTTCTACCTTCATTATCCCGTCCATTTTGAGTTTAGCTTGCGCCTCCATCATGCTCACCACTAAAGCTCGTTTTGTGGAAGATGAAGCATACCAAATTGGCAGAACGAAAGGATTTGTGGCAGAGTATCCCGCTTTCGTTAAAAGTTCCTTAGCCTTTGTCGTGTTGGCATCACCGTAGAGTTCTTTAAAAACCGGTTTTTGAACGTCGAAGTTTGTGGGAATCAGACTGTAAAGCGGTTGTGCTTGTCCCCGCAGTACGCGCTCGTTAATCACCGGGCGATCCATCACTGCTGCGATAGCCTGTCTGACTTCTAACTTGTCCAGCGGTTTAGACTTGGTATTGAGCGTTATGTAATTAACCGTACTGCTTTCCCCCGCGATTTCCTGCCATTTCCCTTTTTTTGCTCCCTCGTCCAAGCTTTGAACTTGGTCTGCATCCAGAGACAAATAAGCCACATCAACGGCCCCAGTCTGAAAAGTATTGAACAAATTTGACGAACTAGAAAGCAGCAAAATGTCAATTCCTTGATTAACCGGCTTTTCCCCCCAATACTTTTCAAACACGTCAAACTTGAGAGAATCGCTGCCGTACTTCGCCAGCTTGTAACGTCCAGTTCCCACAAACGTATCGGGTTTAAATTTACCCTGTCCAATCTCGTATGCTTTCGGAGAAACAGCACACATACCGGAAAATGTCAACAGGGAAGGAAAAGCAGAAAAAGGCTTTTTGAGTTGAAAAGTTAATTCATATTCGCCCGTGGCTTTCACCGATTCTACTGCATCGCTCAACAACATAGCCGGACTGCCACCATTTTTGATAAACCGCTGCAAGGAAAATTCCATTGCTGCGGCGTTAAACGGTGTGTCATCGTGAAAAATAACGCCTTGACGCAAGGGGATTGTATATGTCAATCCGTCTTGGCTAACTTTTGGCATTGCTGTCGCTAAGTGGGGGATTAACTTTGTAGTTCCAGACTCGTAGGTGTAGAGAGTGTCGCCCAAATTTCGCAGCAATTGTCCTGATAATGTTTCGTAACCGTCCGCAGGGTCGATCGTCCGCAATTTCAAGGTTGTGCCAACAGTAATGCGGTTATTAGCATTTTCGCCGCTCGCATTCACCGATCGACGTGATCCCTGCCCGCAACTTGCCGTTAACAAGCAGCACAGAAAGAACAGAGCTATCGCTTTAATCACTGAAGGTTTTATATGTATTCTAGGCTGGTGCTTGTTAATTCCCATCGTCTTTTTTTGACACTCCAAATTATTGATTATATTATCAGGACTTACGCACTGTTAGACTAGAAACCGGATTTATTGATAGATTCTCCTGTAATACAAATATCGCTGCCTAACCAGAGCAACTTAAAAGCTTGGTGATGTCGGCTCGGTTTGACATCCTTCGGCTCAATTTTTATAGCTGGCTGGGTCATGAGTGTTCTTGCTAAGAAGTGCGGCGATCGTCTTAATTAATTGATCCGGTTCGATCGGCTTTGCCAGATGTCGCTGAAATCCAGCTTGCAAAGCTTGCTGTTGATTAAACTCGCCCGCATAGGCAGTCAGCGCGATCGCGGGAATCAGCCCACCCCGTTCGGGCGGCAGGGCTCGCACTTGCCGCAACAGCATATAACCATCCATCCCCGGCATTCCAATGTCGCTCAACAGGACATCGGGCTGGAAATTAGTCAACGCTGTGACGGCTTCTTGAGGGACAGCAACAGTCAGTACCTCTGCACCTGCATCTTCTAGCAAAAAGGAAATCAAGTCTCGCATATCCGGCTCATCATCTACAACCAGTATCCGCATCCCGGATAACGGTTCATCTGCAGTCGATCGTTCCGAAAGTCCTGCAAGAGAGTTTTCTTGTCCCTTTACCTTCCCTGATAGGGGGAGTCTTACAGTAAAGGTAGCTCCTAGCCCTTCACCCGGGCTATCTGCGGCAACGGTGCCGCCGTGGAGTTCCACTAGATGCCGCACGATCGCCAGCCCCAATCCCAAGCCACCAAAATTGCGGGTTGTAGCGCCATCTTTTTGCCGGAAGTAGTCAAACACGTAGGGTAAAAACTCCCGTGCGATGCCAATCCCTGTATCCGCCACCGTAATTTGAGCGTGATTGCCCACACGAGTCAAATTCACCTCAACGCGCCCTCCGGTTGAGGTGAATTTGACCGCATTGGAAACAAGATTCCAGATTACTTGTTGCAAACGGCCCGAATCCCCCAAAATCTGTCCCACCTGAGGATCTAACACAGTCCGAATATCAATGGATTTGGCAACTGAAGCCAAATTGACGGTTTCGATCGCCGATTCCACCGTTAAAGCTAAATCGACTGGACGCATATTAAGACTGAGCTTGCCTTGAAGAATTTTCGAGACATCGAGCAAATCTTCAATCAGTTCACTTTGCAGCTTGGCGTTGCGTTCGATCGTCGCTAACGCCTGTGCAGTTTTGGCCGCATCCAGCTTGCCAGTTTGCAGCAGCTTTGACCAGCCCAGGATGGGATTGAGGGGCGATCGCAATTCATGGGATAGTACCGCTAAAAACTCATCCTTGATCCGATTTGCCTGTCTTAGCTGTTCCGCTTGCTGCTGGAGTGAATCGTTCAGGTTTGCCCGTTCCAGAGCGATCGCGATCTGGTCACAGGTCGATCGCAGCATATCGATTTCTGCAGGCGTAAAGTGCGTCCGAGTCCGGCTGGCAAATGAGAGCGTTCCTAATAACTGCCCTTGAGCGATTAACGGTTGACCCGCGTAAGCCGTGATGCCCATTTCATAGGCGACTTTAGCATTCGGATGAGTGGAGAGTTCGGCTTGATTCAAGACAAGTTGCTGCTGCGTTTGGGCGACCAGTCCACAGAGATATTCCCCTAATTCGATCCATGCGATCGACTGCGCCCTTTCTTCAGAGATGCCATCATAGTTTCTCAAATGCAGCATCCGGCGGTTGTCTTTTTCTTCCACCATGAAGTTGTAGTAAAACTGCAGATCGAGTTGCACTGCCAGTTTGCCGAATAGCGTGTCCATCAAAGCCAGAGGCTTTTCTGTCTGCATCAGATCGCGGGTAGTTTCATACAGCAATTGCAGTCGCTCAATTGCTTGCCGTTGTGCGGTTTTGTCCTGCATGATTTTGACAAATCCCTGCGGAGAATCCGCTTCGTTAAGCAGGGGCATCATCAATCCACTGGCCCAAAAGCGATTCCCATCTTTGCGGACGTGCCAGCGTTCGTCTTCTGCCCGTCCTTGCAGTAGAGCCGTTTGCCTCTCGTGCTCGGGTTGTCCTTGTTCGTTATCTTCGGGCGTGAAGATCATCCGAGCGGGGCAACCAATTGCTTCTGTCTCGGTATAGCCCAACAACCTTTCTGCCCCTGAGTTCCAACTGGCAATGATGCCGTTAAGGTCGAGGGTGAAGATGGCATAATCTTTGGCGCTTTCAAAGATCAGACGGAGGCGGGATTCACTCTGGCGCAGGGCTTCCTCAGCTTGTTTGTGGTCTTCAATATCAACACAGGAGCCTATGTAGCCCAAGAACTCACCTTCCAATCCGTAGCGAGGAACAGCTTCATCCATAACCCAACGGTATATGCCATCAAAGCGTTTCAAGCGATATTCCATCTTGAACGGTTGACGGGCATCAAAGGCAGTCACATAGGTGCCTAAACACCGCTCAAAGTCGTCGGGGTGGACTCCTTCTGCCCAACCATTGCCGCTTTCTTGCTCGATCGTCCGTCCCGTAAAGTTTAGCCACGGGAGGTTGAAGTAATTACAGAGTTTATCGGTGCCAGCCATCCAAATCAGCACAGGGGCGGCATCTGCCATCAGCCGGAACCGTGCCTCACTTTCCCGTAGTGTGGCTTCGGCTTGTTTGCGATCGGTGATATCGTTGACCAGTGCTACAAACCCTTCAACTTTTCCCTGGCTATTGAAGCGGGGAACATAGGTTGCATTGACATAACGGGTTACACCATCTTTGTAGGGAATTTGGGTTTCAAAGGTCACTTCCTCTCCTGCCAAGACTTGCTCAACATAAGGACGAATCCCTTGATAGCCAGTTTCACCTAAAACCTCTCGGAGGTGCTTGCCATAGATTTCCGCTGCCGGATGTCCAAACCATTCTTCATATGCTCGATTGTTGAAGCGGTAGTATTGGTCTGAGTCTACAAAGGTGATCAAGGCAGGCACGGCATTGGTAACTAAACGAAGTTCTGCTTCTCGTTGTTGCAATACCTCCTCGGCAAGTTTTCCATCGGTGACATTTCGGAAATAAACGGTAATCCCGTTCGCGGCAGGGTAGGTGCGAACGTCATACCACCGATCGTGGTCGGGATAAAACGCCGTGACTGATAAAGCCACGCGCTCGTTGGCCACGCGCCGATAAACCCGCTCAAACTCGCTGCCCTTGAGTCCTGGGAATTCTTCCCACAAATTCTTCCGCATCAGATCGCCCGAAGTGCGGTCTAGCAGAATTTCCGCTGACCGATTCAGGTATGTGAAACGCCAATTCTCATCCAGGGAAAAGAATCCATCATCAATGCTTTCCAGAATGTTTCGACTCTGCTCTTCGCTTTGACGCAACGCTTCTTCGGCTTGTTTGCGATCGCTGATGTCGATTAATACGCCCCGCGTCGAAATTATGATGCCCTCAGCGTTGTAGGCGCAATCGCCCTTTGCCAAAATCCAACGAACGGTGCCATCTGCCCACAGCGTCCGATACTCTATTTCAGTATGCGGTTGATTCGCTTTTAACTCACTGAGGACGGTGTGAAGGAATGGGCGATCGTCGGGATGCACGGCTTCTAAAAACACCTGCATCGACATTTCTGTATTGACAGGTAAACCAAACATCGCTTTGGCTCTATCCGTAAAACTCAGCGTGTCTGTTTCTATATCCCAATACCACAAACCAAAATTGCCGCCTTCGCAAGCCAATCGGAGCTGTTCTTCGCTCTCGCGCAACGCCTGGAACGATCGATCGCGCTCGAAGGCGATGCTGGCAACTTGGGTGCCGAACTCGGCGAGTTTATGTTCCCAATCCGTCGGCCTCCGCGCCTCGCTAAAGCAAAGCATCAGCGACCCCAGAGCTAGATGGTCGTGCCTGAACACGGGCTGAGAATGACACGCTAGAATGCCATGAGCCACGCATAAATTTCGCCATGCTTGCGACCAGCGATCGTCGTTGGCAATGTCGGCGCAGGTCACGGGCTGACCGCTATACAATGCTTTGCCACAGGTTCCAATGCACAAATCGTTAATCGGAGCATCTTGGAGTCCTTCACCAAAAGACGGTGGAAAGTCTGGAGTAATGGATCTCTTAAACGTCAGCCCCTGAGCGTCTGCTAGCAAAAAGCCGGCGCGGGTACCGGGATTCAGCCTCGATACTGAGTCACATACGGCTGCCAGACAGTCGTCTAGCGGCTGTCCGAATGCGATCGACTCCAGCAGTCGTTTCTGCTCGATTAGGAGGAGTTCGGCCTGTTTGCGATCGGTAATGTCAGCAAGCACAACGGTCAGTCCACTGGGCGAAGGGTAAATTCGATGGTTGTGCCAACCTTTCCAAGGTGAGTAGAGATAATCAAACTGGAGCGGCGTTTGTGCGCGCATTGCCCGATGAAACTGCACGTAAGCATCGGTGTCAACGGCAGCGGGAAATAGCTCCCAAACGTTCTGACCCAGAATCGCTGACCGCGGCATTCCAACCATTTCACAGTAGCGATCGTTGGCATAGGTGTAGCGCCAATCGCGATCGAGGATGTAGAACCCATCGTTGATGCTAGAAAGTACCGTTTCTAGCTGTTCTTTTGCCTCAGTCACTGCAGCTTGTGCTGCTTCGCCCTGCACCTGTTGTTCTAGTTCCATTGCCTCCTGTAAATTTTGCAAGGCTGCTTTCGCGTTTTTTATAGCAGTGCGCCACGATAGATTGAGTGAAGCGATCAATCCTGCCGCGATCGAAAACATACCCAACCGAACTATTGTCTCTAGATTAACTATCTGTAAGGAATAGAACGGCTCAATAAAAAAATAGTTGATTGCCAGCGTGGATAAAATTGTTGCCAGCAACCCAGCCCCGAAACTGCCATACCAGGTACTCACTATCACCGCGATGAAAAACAGGGGCGTCGTGGTTGGGTAGATCCACGGTAAAAGCGATCGGGTTAGCGCCAGTGCCAGAGCCACGGAGAGGGTCGCCACACCATAGGGAAGTAGTCGAATATCTCTGAAAATGCTGTTGATTCCCTCTAAACTCACCCTTTGTACTCCTTATCCGAAAAATATGTTGATCGCAGCGCCTTACTGCATTCGCGAAGCGTTGCATCTGGCGAATTACCTAACTCATCCACCAATATCTAAATTTGCTTGAGTGGCAAGCCAGAAGGCGTAACGTGTTCATTTGCCCAACGATTAATCGGGGGAAAGGCCATCCCTAATTCATCCGCCAACTTTTTCTGAGACAGGTTCAGCGCTAGCCACCGTTCTCGCACCAAATTACCGATCGCTCGTTTTTCAGCCCTAAGCCGTTCTATTTTGAGAAGCCTCAGAAGTAACAGGTATAATGCTGTTTATATTTTACACCTTTGACAGATTCCAGAGGTCAGTCATCACTCTCAAGATAGGTTTTAGTTGTTGCCGCTTGAACATATAAACGCTTCAGCTTACAAAGGCGCGTCTATTACCGGGGACGGTTTGGCTTTTCTTGAAAGTCTCTGGTTTATGCTTGCCCTAAAAGCTCTCTTTTGGATGGTGTTGTGGCTGATTTTAAACACGCCATAGGCTTATGTTTTCTTCATCCCAGAAAGCTCTCGGGCCTGGGATGACTTTGTGAAGCAAGTCGTAAATGTAGAGTTTGGCCATGAGCGGATTGAACATTATCAAGAGGAGGGACTATCTCTAGTATCTGCCCTAACAGCCTTGGCGACTGTTAGTTATATTATTCGGATGTAACCGGATTTGATATGGCTCATGATTCATGACTTGGCCCAACAACGGATATTTGCTTTCCCCCAGGAGTTGTAAGCAGTTCAAAATTTTAGACCAAACTTCAATGTCCCAAATTCATCTGTGGAATAAACTTAAAATCGACTAACTTGCTTTAAATTCCTTTGAGGAGCGATCGCCAATCCCGACAGCGTTTCAGGTAAATGCGAGCTACCTGATCGCTGGGATTTGTCCGCAAACATTCTTCAAACAATTTTCCCGCTTCTCGGAAATCCTTGCGATCGCACAGTAACATAGCTTCATTATATACAGGCAAACTTGCTAGCTTTGCCGACAGAATTTCCGGCGGATCTGCATCAAATACCTCATAGACTACGACATATTGAGATTTTCCTTTTACCTGTACTTTATCCACAATCCTAATAGCATAATCTGTCGCATTTCGCAACCGTTCCAAAGTCTGGTGAGAAATTAACAAAGGTACGCCGTAATCTTTGGTCAATCCTTCAATGCGAGATGCTAAATTAACAGCATCGCTAATCACAGTGCTGTCCATTCGGCTTATACCCCCGACTGTCCCCAGCATCAAAGAACCCGAATTGATACCAATGCCAATTTGAATCGGGACGTAGCCGACGCCTTGACGGTATTCGTTATAATTTTTCAGGATATTTAGCATTGCAATACCCGCTTTCACTGCATCATCTGCAAAGTCACTAAACAAAGCCATAATTGCATCGCCGATGTATTTGTCAATAAACCCGTTATTGCTAGTAATTGCAGGCTCCATTCGTGAAAGGTAAGCATTGATAAATTTAAAATTTTCTTGGGGAGTCATGGTTTCTGAAAGCGTAGTGAAGTCGCGAATATCCGAAAATAGCACCGACATTTCCTGCTGCACTTGGTCGCCTAAATGGACATCTATAATACTTTCATATCCCAACAAATTTAGAAATTGGTGCGGCACAAATCTACCGTAGGCATCAGTTAAGTCTGATTCGGCATCCAGGGATTTTTCTAAATTTTGGTTGAGGTCAAATAGTTTCTTAATAAATAAATGGCGATCTGCTTCAGCTTCTTTGCGTTCCGTGACATCTTGAAAAACTGCGATCGCAAAAGCAATTTTGCCACCCTCGTCAAAAATTGGCGTTCCCCAAATCTCAAGGGGAACTTTCTTGTCGGGTTGATGAATTTCCAGATTTTCAGCCGTCGCGTTTTCGCCCCTCAAAGCTCGGACGATAGGCAAATTCTCGAAAGGGTAGATAGTGTCAGTTCCCGCAATATAAATTTGATAACTTTCTGACAAATCCTCAACTGCCTTTAAGGGCAAAACTCCTTGACCGAGTAACTGGTGTCCGGCGTGATTTACGTAGTAAGGTCTGCCTTTAGAATCCAGCACGAGCACGCCTATGGGAATCGCTTCTAGAAATTGAGCCAGCTTGATTTCACCTTCGCGCACGGCCTCGAATGCGCGAGAGCGTAACTCAGTTTCAACCGTATCGGAATGTTCAGCAGTAGTTTCCAGCAAGATTTCCAGATCCGCTTTTTCCTCCTTCAAGTCTTCCACTTGCTGGCGCAATCTTTCTATCTCTAAAAGTAGCTGTTCTCTAGATGGTTGTTCTTCCAGCATAACTCTAGAATTTGCGCCTCGACTAACAAAAAATTGCTCAACAGCTCGCACCTTAAAAGTAATAGTGTATCTATAGAAATTCCAACTGCAAACCCGGCATCAGGCGCTGGAAATTCCTCAAAGATTTGCCGTGCCAACCTATGCTTTGAGAGCCTTGTACCGCCATTTGCACCCGGGCGGTTTTGCGGATCTCGATAATAAACTTCGATAGCATATTGATGCCTGAACTGTTCAAAAATTCTAACTGCTGCAAATTGAGGGTAATTTTCGCCGGTTCCAAGTCGCCAACCTTCGTCAGGAACTGCGCTATCGGCGCGTACTCCGCAGGCCCGCTCAGCCTTAGAGATCCAATAAAACTCACGGTTGCCGTTGCTGGATCGTAACAGATCCGGTAATCTTCTGTATTAATTTCCATAGCCACAAAAAAAAAGTCCCTTAGATATTATCTAGCGCCAGCGTTGCTTATACTGTTAATTGCACCATAGTTGTCACCGCAATTACTTCCGGGTCTTTGTGTACGGTCTGGAATTTCCAGCCAAGTTTGACGCTATAATCTGTGAGCATGGTCAACAAACCCAATCCAGAATTGGTACAGCTTTCGTCAGCAGCATTTTTTTCCAACCGCTGAATGTAAAGTTCGCTGGGATCGGAGGTCAGCAACTGGTGAATGTAAGCCTGAAACTTGTCCACAGATTGGGGAGAGATGCTATTAGCAACTGAGAAAATCATTCCGTCGCTCTCTAATTGCAGTTTAATATCGATCGGGTACTCCGAGGTTTGATCATTAAACTTCATGGCATTTTCCAATAACTCGTTGGCAATGTAGCTAACAGCGCTTTTTATTTCAGCTTGTCTTTCAATTGTCGAGGGATCATCTTGGTTGCCCGGAAAAAAAGTCGTCAGGTAGTCAGCCAGAAAATCCGCCGATAAACCGTTGTTCCGCCACCGCTGCTTGAGAGGAACCGAACTCGGAGAAAATCCAATTATTAAGTATTCTTGGCTAGCGGGCTGCTCGATGAAATCGCCGAAAATTTGACTCATATCGATGTGAGAGCTAAAGTTTGAGATGATGGGGATCACTGAATATATTTTAAACTTTAGAAGGGAGATCCAAAGAGTTATTTTTGTTTGAGTCCCAGCAAGGTGATGTCATCAAAAACTTTTTGTTCGCCGATGTGCGATCGCACGTCCTTAATTACAGCCTGCCTGATTTCGCCAGCCGAACGCTGCCAATTAATCTCTATTACCTCAATTAACCTATCTAAACCATAAAGCAGTTTATCCATATTTTTAGCTTCCGTAATCCCGTCAGTGTACAGCACTACCACATCTCCTGAATGCAAATGCACAATTTTTTCAGCAACAAATTCAGCAATATCTGCATCCAGCCCGATCGGGAAACCCAAATCCATCGTATCAAACCGCTCGACAGAACCGTTACACCGCACGACAATCATTTCTTCGTGCTGGCCGCTCAACTTCAGCATTCCTTGCTGATAGTCTAGCAAAGCAAGGCTGGCGTTTTTATCGGATTTCATCCGCTGCACGTTATCATAAATTACACTGTTAATAGCAGTTAAAAATCTCACCGGCTCGGCTTCGTTATAGGCGAGCAAAGTTCGCACTGCCGTTTGAACCATAATCATTAACACGCCGCTCTCCAATCCGTGTCCCGTCACATCGCCAATGCCAATTTTCACTCTACCTTTGTGCTGCAGTACATCGTAATAGTCGCCGCCTACTTTCTCAGCAGCTTCCATAAATCCCGCAATACCTAAGCCGATAACTTCCTTGAGATCTCGGTCTTTCGGCACCAGCATCTGCTGAATCTTGCCAGTAACATCTAGTTCTGCGCTCATTCGCATATTTTCAGCTTTTAGGCGAACGTTGAGAACAGTAATTTTTTGATTTGCACCAACTAAGGCATCGGTAATTTTGTTGAACGCACCCACAAGTTGCCCGAGTTCATCTCTGTTATCCAAAATAATTTTGTGGTCAAGATTGCCGCTTGCCATCTTTTTTACAGCTTCGTCCAGGACCAATACACTTTGCATAACTATTCGGTAAAAAATGACAAATAAATAACTCTGGCTAAGCTTATTAACACCACAATAGAAATTATGCGTTTCTTGGCAACAAAACTATCAATGCGTTTTTGCAGAAAAAAGTCTAATTAATTGAGAGTTCCATCCCACAGTTAAAAACTAGAATCCAGAACTCGATCGCTCCCATCAAGATAGGCATAATATTCTACTAAGGCTGTGGGATTAATCAGTTTATCTAGTTGCTCATTTAGGTGTTCTACTACCGAGTTAAAGTTGGTCAAATGCTTACTTGATTTCGGGCTCAGATTCCCGTGAGAATTATTGCTAATACCAATTTAATATGAAGCTGCATAGAATAAAGCTTCCAGAATGAAAGTGTAAGAAGATAGTGAACTCATTTCTTCAGGTGTGATTTGTTGCAGAACCTGATCCAGTCGTTCGCGCAATTCCTTAAGAGTCAGAAACACTTCTCCCTTGAATTGTTGTTTGATAAATTGCCACACTCGTTCAATGGGATTGAGTTCAGGGCTATGGGCTGGTTGACTTGCCGGGAATCAAGTTATCAGGCCAGTGCAGAGCACTGGTCACATGAGCCCCCGCCTGGTCAAGTTGAATAAGTGCGATGTCATCTCCCAGTTGATGTGAGAGGGCATCAATAAACTCCTGAAAT
>NZ_JAUBQB010000074.1:0-36167 GCF_036701035.1 Microcoleus sp. Pol7_B2
AGGGTGGAATTAATGCCAAAACAACTTATATTTAACTCTGCTTGAATATATCGATCGCTCCTGCTCTTGGTTGGCGACCGATTATTCAGCAAGCCCTATTTAGTTACTAGGCGATTTTGAAATGGCTACTATACAAACTAAGTCTGTCTCCGCAGACTAAAAGATATCAATTACACCGCATAGGCGATCGCATATTGCTTCAACACAGGTGAAATCGTGTAAAAATTTGCTTGTTGTGCTATCAAGCAGCGCCGCGATAGAGATTGCAGCGCATTTAGCAAATCTGAAGCCGGAATTATCTCATTTTCTAGCAATTTTGCCCGGTTGATTGGCTGGCTTTCTTTCGTCAACAAGGAGATTACTTGTTTTTCCAGTTCCGATAGGCGATCGAACTGCTGCTGTAAAACATCTTTCAAATCTTCCGGCAACAATATGGTATCATTTGGTAATAACTCTGTCACGCCTCCTCCCAAGTCTTGAATCAGATTCGCCACGCTTTTTAACCATAGGGGGTTGCCTTGGTAGCGATGAATGAGTGCTTCAGTGTTGTCGCTTTCTTCTAACCCATAATCTCTGAGTATTTCCTGTCCGGCGGCGATGTCTAAACCTTTGAGTTGTAAGGTACGAATGGAAGTATTTTGGTTTTTAACTTGAGTCACTTCTCTCGGTTGTTCCCAACCGATCAACAGAAAGCAGCTTTGATGGGATAATTTTTCTATTTGTTTTAATAAGGAGCGATATTCTTCGCATTCAGGTTTGAATTTTCCTGCAAATTCCCCGCTACAGAAAAGGTTGTGAACGTCATCTAAGACTATTAAACAGCGATGGTTTTGTAAATACTTAATCAGCGGTAAGCGTTTCTGCTTGGTTGGGGATGAATCTTGTTTTTCTGAATTTGAAAAAAGCGGTATTAGGTTAGATTGAAATTTTTCTATGGTGGGGAATTCGTCTAGTGTGTACCAAACTGCGTAGTCAAACTCGTCTTTAATTTGTTGTATGAGTTGCACTGCTAAGCTGGTTTTGCCGATCCCACTGATGCCGGTGAGGGTTATGAGGCGACAGCGTTGTTGTAGAATCCAGGTGGTGAGAGTGTGGAGTTCGAGGGGGCGATCGTAGAAATCACCCAAATCTGGCATTTCGCTTAAATCTTGATGTAAAGTTTTAATTTGTTTTGAGTTAGATGTTTCCTGATTTATTGGCTGTGAGTTTGGGCTATTTGGCGGGTGTTTAGGTTCTCCACAGGTGTTAAAACTACCTTTCACTACAATGTCTTGTGCAAAGTTTAAAATATTAGAGTTTTGCAACCTCTCCATTGTGGAGCGAAAATTCGATTTACTGACATCTTCTCCTAACTCCTCTGAAAGTATCTGCCATAATTCCGAGCCGATTTCCCTGATGCGACTTTCAGAACAGTTAAAATCTTTAGCTATTTCTTTGTATGTCTCGCGTTGTAGAGTTCCCCGCAGTACCGCTTCCTGTAAATCGTCAAGGTGCTGACCTGTTTTGTCCAAAACTATGCGATCTGCGACATTTAACATTTCTTTAAGATTCATCTGGCAGGGAGACGCTAGAGTTTTGTGTATTGTAGCTCACAACTTCCAACATTTTCGTACATTTTTGTGCAAATTTGTACAAAATTAGATTAAAGTTAGAGTGAAAACGAGAGAGTATTGGCGGCATAATAGAACATTATTGGGCTAGACAAACCTTTAATTTATTAAGGATAATGGGACAAGTATTAAAAGGATAAATTGAGTTATGAATTGGGAAGATTTTGCCACTCAAGTCGGTGACGAAATTGTAGAAAATGTTGTTGAAAAAACTATGGGCATTGATGGAAATACAGTCAAAACAGTCAAAGCGGTTGCAGAAACTGGTGCTGCGGTAGGCGCGGCTGCTAGTGCTGCAACAGGGTTGACTGTTGCAGCAACTTCAGGAGCAGGAATTACTTCGGGTCTAGCTGCAGCAGGTGGTGTGGTTGGTGGTGGTATGGCGGTGGCTCCTGCGGTATTAGCAGCGGGGCCAGCTTATCTGGGGGCAAAAATAATGAATGAAACTTTGTTCAAAGAGCAATCGAACTTGTCTGAAGAAGAGAATGATGCTCGTGCAGCGGCAAGAACAGCTACAAATATTGGGGCTGCTGCTGGTCTAGTTGGTGCTGGTGCTGTAACGGTAGCTGGCGGTGCCTCTGGTGCTGCAATTATGGGTACCCTTGCTGGTATCGGTGGCGTTGTCGGGGGAGGTGCGATCGCTGGTACTGCCATAGTTGCTGCTGCACCTGTTGCTGCGGCGGCTGCTGTTGGATACGGAATATATAAACTGTTTGGAGGTAAAGGGTAAAGATAGTTAGTTCAGTTTGAATTGGTAGGTTGGGTTTCCTGTTGCAACCCAACCTTCATCAGCGTTTAGTCTGGCTTTAGTATTTCCTCGCACCTCGCAGCAAATATCAGAAAACTGCCAGCGATTGAAAAGGTAAGCTTGGCTATCTATATGCAGCAAATATTACAGCGTTGGGTTATAGATTCTGTTTCGTAGCTTGGGAGTATACGGATGTTTTGTTTGCTATCTGAACTATTTAATTGGTTTTTCAGACTATGGAATCGGTTGGATGATAAAACGAAAGGTAAAATTATAGAGGAAGTTGTCAAGTCATTTGAAAAGCTGCTTCGTGCTTTTTATGGTTCGTGGAAAAATCGTCATACCAAGTGAGAATAAGTGATGAGTAATTTTAAGGAACTTATGGATGAGATTGAGCAATCACCTACTCAATCAGTGATGAGTAATTTTAAGGAATTTATGGATGAGATTAAGCAATCACCTACTCAATCACTGCCAGAATCTGATTTAACTCTCCCATCCCTTCAAATGGCTTTAACAGCAGGAACTTTCCTTATGTTGACGCCCTTCTCATTTTCAAATAATGAAAAGCAAAAATTCTCAGAAGAGGTGTCGAGCTTAATCCAGAATCAATCTTTTTTATCTGACTTCAGCAATCAAATTGGTGAACCTTTGGAGCAGGAATCTGAAGATGACTTCGTGAAACGCGGTAGCAATAGGTTAAGAGAGATGCTTTATGAGAGATTTGGCATCAAAGGTTGAATGGATATAATGTTCAGGTCTGTCGAAGTAGTCGCAGCATAACTTAGTGCAATCACAGCTCTTGTAGGTTGAGTTGAAGCTTGTGTTCACCTACCTCTTTTTCCAGTTACAATTTTATCCCTTTGCAGCATTTCAAAGTGCGCTGATTGCACGGATAGTGATCGCACATAATCATCATCCCTAATTTGCGATCGACCTCCCGCATCAATTCTCCACAAAGCATCCGGCTGAAATTTTTGATCTGCGTCCAAGCGCACAGTAGTATTGTAGCCCAATTCCACCCCAGCCAACGTATAATTTGATTGTGTTGTTCGCCGTGACTTCTGAATCTTACTGATAAGGCCACATAAAATATTTTTTCAATCTATTAAGTTAGCCATAAAAATTCAAGTAAACATAGCATCGCGGGGGCGAGTTTTGCCACACTAAACTCGCTCCTAATATCAAATTCTAACTAAATCCTTCCCTTAAACCTTCTGCTTCTTTCTTCGCGTCTTCGCGGTTCGTTCCTAACGCAAATATTCAATCCAAGTCGGCAAAACCTCCGGCGAACCGTACCACTTTCCCGGAGAACGAGGCGAATGCCAAACCCCCTCCAACACCAAATTTTCTGCCCCGTCCAAAACAGCAGCTTCCACCGGCGTAATTCCATCTCCCCAAGTTTCACCTTTCCCCACAGTCAACTCGTAACTTTTATAAGCCAGCCAAGTCCCTAAACCCCGCTTCCCAAAAACAGCCTTCCCAGCAGCGCACACGTAGCGCACCTGCGGGTGAAAAGCCCCCGGATAGTGAATTTTGACAAAATCTAGATTTTTGCGCGTCCAGCGCTCTTGAGAGACGTGCGGCGTGCCTAAAGTGATTAAAGTATTCACACAAGGGTGAGCTTCCCACAAACCCGCGTCCTCCAGCACGTCGCCGTGAATGGTGTAAGGCTTTTCCCCCAAATAGATGCGAGAAATCCAGCCGCCGGCGGAATGACCGACGAGATTGATCTGGGGAACGCCGTATTGCTGTAACATTTGTTTGACAGTGCGATCGAGCTGTCGCAAAATTGGCACCATCGACCGCCCGCCAAAAGTTGGCAACCAATCTCCCTTGCCCAGAGGCACTGTTACTGTTGGGAAACCTCGATCGAGCAGAGACTTTTCTAATTCGCGATAGTCGGAAGCAGCAGCAAAATATCCTGGTAAAATCACGGTTGGTAATGGCATTGTCAATTTTAAATTTTAGATTTTAGATTTTAGATTTTGCGGCCGGAGTGCTACGATCTGTTTTTCAAGTTCAAAGACGCTTGCTGAAGCATCCTTTGGATTGCTAACATCTGCCGCTCGTTAAACCTTTTGCTTAGGGAATATCTACTTCTATGGCTCGCGAGCCGATTCAAACATGGTATTTTACCCTAGTTGTCGTTCACTTAGAAGACCGTTTTCTACTGGTACAAGAGCGCAAGTACGAGCAGCAGTGGTATCTGCCAGCAGGGCGAGTGGAAAAAGGAGAGACTTTGCTCGAAGCTGCTATGCGTAATACCCTTGAGGAAGCGGGCATTTCCATCATCGTTGAGGGAATTCTCCGGGTAGAGCACACAGTGATGCCTAAGGGCAATGTGCGCCTCCGAGTCATTTTTGTGGCTCGTCCACAAGATAAGACGCCGCCCAAGAGTAAGCCGGATGATCATACTTTGTGCGCGGGCTGGTATTCTCTCAAGGAATTAGACCAGTTGTCGTTGCGGGGAGAGGAAGTTCGAGAAATGTTTCAATATATGGCAAGCGGCGCTCCAATTTACCCCATCGACTTGCTCACCATCGAGGGAGCTCCTTTTAAAAATTACCGCTATCGCTGGTGAATCAAGGGGCTTTTGAGATTGCCGCGACAGCCTCCGCGTACAACGCGCACCAACTCGATCAGTTTTGAGTTTTTTGATCTCGTAACCGAATTGGAAACGCCGATCGATCCGTTCGCTTGATCGTGTGTAATGAAATAATTAGGCCCCTGAACCCGAAAAAAGACGGTATAGCAACGGCGCAGTCTGTTTTTTCCATCGCCCCAGTCCGGCCGGCCTGACGCCCCACTCACCATTCTCAACAATAACTGAGAAACCGCGTATAGGATTCGGCCAAAGGGATTAGGCAAGAAAAACAATGGTTTCAGCAATTAACAACGTCCTCACCCTATTTGCGGTTGCTATACAAGCGTGGAACTAGGCAAAAAACCGGGTTTCTAGGCTTGAGTGCTTGATGTGAGGGTCGCCAAATCTCAATAAAAGTCGATCGGGCAATTTCGATACCGACCGTGCTAAAATTATACCTTTGAATTCTCCAACAGCAACTTTTAAAATCACTCAAAAAAAATATCAATTAATAACTATTAACTTCCAATTCCCAATTATCAATTCTCAATTACCAATTACCAATTCCCCATTCCCCATAGTCATGACTGACTCTTCCTCCCTAGCCAACACCCTTTCCGAACCGCTGCGCCAGCCTTTTTGGTGGGCAGCCCTAGCTTCTGTCAGCCTTCACGGAGTGCTCGGAGTAAGTGCCCCGACGCTCTCAAGCATACTTTATGGTGGAAATTCCTCAAAAAATATCCCCGGTTCTGTCGGCTTGGTAGAACTAACTCCCGCAGAAGCCGGCCGGCTGCCACAAACCATACCACCGCGCGCGTCTAATACGCGATTTACGCCATTTTCGATCGCACCAGTTCCCCTTCGACCCGGGCCAAAGTTAGCCCCGCCCTTGCCCCCCGCACCGGATACCATCAACTTGCCCGCCATGCCGCCGGGAATGCCGCCTCCTGGATTCTTTTCCCCTCTGCCTTATCCCTCTCTCCCGCCGTTAACGGCCCCAACAGCCCCGCCACCTCCCAAAACTCCATCCCCAACAGTCAGAGCCCCCTCCCAGCCAATACCCACTTTCGTCCCACCCGTACCTCCCAGCGGTTTCCTTTTCCCACCCTTACCTGATAATTTTGATCGCAATATTCCGCCGCCGCCACCATCGCCGCCACTGACGGAACCACCCCCATTTTCAGGACTTGATCCATATGACCCGGAAGCACTCCAAAGAATCATAGCTCAACGCAATATACCCGATCTTTCAGATCCAAATGATATCGCTAGCCCTCCTTACGCAGGTGAAACGAATTCTGGAACCGCTCGATCACTAAAGTTACCAGGCAAATCTCTTCAGCTAAAGAATCCAATGATAGCAACTGGTCCAGGAATAGGGCCTAGCCAACCATTCGATCCGAACAATAGACCCGCTCCGGGACAACCGGACTCAAACTTACGGGGCAATCCAGAAACTATGGCCAAGAAGATTCGAGATGAATATCTTGCCTTGTTTAACGACTTCTTTCGAAGTTATCCTGACTTGCTCCCGGTGGGGCAGACTTTTTCCGTGAATAATGTTGCTTATCCGGTAGCAGCTTGCTCGGACAAACTCGAAGGAAGAGCACTATTTGGAGCTGTTGTCCAACCCCAAGGGTCGCTCCGGGCAAAGCCTAAAATGATTGTGGCGACGGGTTATCCGATTCTTGACAAGGCAGCTATAGCTGGTATTGAATCTCTAACATTTCCACCAGCCAGCACGCACAAGCTTTACCAACTGGCTGTCGATTTTAAGTACGACGAAAAAGTTTGCAGTGGCATTCCTGTCACCCCAACCAGGCCCAACCCACCAGGCCAGCAGCAGCCAGCGCCCGCCCCGACAGCGCCCAGCAGACCAACAGGCCAGCCGCCATCTCCAGCGCCTACTGAAGTTAAACCGCAGTTTGAGAAGCCGCCGGCCCCGTCGAACAAACCGCAGCCAGGGGCCCAACCGTCGCCGTCGGCACCCAAGCCTGCAGCTAAACCGTCGCCCTCGCCTGAACAAAAACCAGCCGCCGAACAGTCGCCTTCTCCTCAACCGCAACCCGCCGAAGAGTCCCCGCAGCCGGAAGCAGCGCCATCTCCTGCAGCCGAAGAGTCCCCGCAGCCGGAAGCAGCGCCATCTCCTGCAGCCGAAGAGTCCCCGCAGCCGGAAGCAGCACCATCTCCTGCCCCGGAAGTGTCGCCCTCGCCGGAAGCAGCGCCATCTCCTGCAGCCGAAGTGTCGCCATCTCCTGCCCCGGAAGTGTCGCCCTCGCCGGAAGCAGCGCCATCTCCTGCAGCTACCGAAAATTAATTGGGCATCGGTAATTGGCAATCCGGTAGGGGAATGGGTAATATCCAATCTGCTTGCTTGACTATTGTGAGTTAGTAGTTAGTAGGGTGCGTCAGCTTGAATATGTGTTGCTTCTCAAACTAATTTCTCCTTGCTGACGCACCCTACTTTATCCACTAAGAATGAAGTTGTTTTTCGTCCCCCCGACCAGGCTTTGGACGATTGAAGTTGTGACTGCAAAGCTAATTACCTATTCCCATTAACCTCTCAATTGTATTGAACTTTATACATTTGAAATAAGTCGCCGCTTTGCTTTTTTACTACCTTAGCGCCCGCAGCTTTAATCATTTTTTCCCAATCTTCAATTGTCTCTAAAAATACTTCGCCGGCTCGATAAGTTTCCAAAATTGCCCAATCTTCTGCTAGAGGAGCATCGGGGTTGAGGACATCAAAAACAAAATGACCGCCCGGTTTTAGTACCCGCTTTACTTCTCCCATCACAATACTCCAATAGTCTATGGGATAGTAACAGCTAAAGCCTGTAGCGAGGCATAAATCGAACTGAGCCTCCTCGTAATTTAACTGGTGGGCGGGAGCCCATTCTACGCCTTTAAACAGCTTAGAATTGAGCTGAGGGCCGCGAGCGTTTAAGGCGTCTCGCGCTGCGCTGCTGATTTCTTGACCGTAAAAATATGCCTCCCAATCCCGCCAAGGGTAGATGAGAAAGCTGACTCCGCAGCCAATGTCTAAACAGCGCTGATTTTTTTGAGGTTTGGCAATTTTCCAGAAGGGAGAAACTGTTTTTTCTTGGAGAGTTCCTGCAACAGATTCTAGGAAAATCGGCATTGCTTCGACTTCTTCGGGTAAAGCGAAAGCTTCTCCCCGGTATTCGCGATCGAATCGAGAAGCGACTTGCGACAGTAAAACTTGCCAGCTATCTGATTTTCCTTTAGCAAACCAAGTCTGCTCCTGACCCGCTACTGGGCGATCGGACTTTTTAGACATTCTTGAATTACCTTTTAGAAGCTTTGAGAGCTTTTGTAAAGTTTTGGCGGTAAGGCTTATTAAAAATTAACGCGGGCCAGAGCAGCGAGAGCTTCAGGCGATTTGTAAAACTTCTGTCGAAGTTAGTGCGATCGAAACCATTCCAAAATTTCCAAATACCGCCACCGTAAGCGATCAGCAATGCCAAGCTAATTAACGTACTCATTTAAAAAACCCCTAAGCAATGGATAGGATTTTGGGTCAGCTAGTCAAAGCGCTACCCTTAATCTATCATTTATCAGACGCCAAGGCGCAGTGATAGCTGTAGTAATTCCACCTTCAGAAAGAGACTTCAAAATCCTCGCTTGCCACAAACTTAAAAATAACACCCCCGAAATAGCTTTCACCGAGCAAGCAAGAAGGCACTTCTGTCAAAAGTCGAGCATTCTGAGGACTTATACGATTGAAGAATTAAAGAATTGGGAATGACTGATGACAGAAGGGTTTCGAGCACGGGCCTACAGTTGCATTCTTTTTTTGAACTGGTATTACCCAACATCCCCTACAAATCCGAGCTCGACCGGGGGATTGGTGCGATGCCGCAAGTTCTAATTCGGTTGAAATCGGTTGCTGTTGGGGGACGGCCAGGCCGAACGGGATTTCCCAGACGTGTGACTACTCGAAGATATTTAAGTAAGAACTGATTGCTGGTGGCCGACGAATTACAGCAGGCAAACTTTTTCTAGCGGACAATAGCGGTAGAGAGCTTTCTAAGCAAGGAGGATTTTATGCGTGCAGTGCTGATGGCTGGGGGATCGGGAACGAGGCTCAGACCCCTGACGTGCGATTTGCCCAAACCGATGGTGCCGATTCTTAATCGCCCGATCGCAGAACACATTATTAATTTGCTAAAAAGGCATCAGATCACGGAAATTATTGCGACGCTGCACTACCTTCCCGATGTCATGCGCGAATATTTTACTGACGGGACAGAGTTTGGCGTTCAAATGACTTACGCTGTGGAGGAAGACCAACCGCTGGGTACGGCTGGCTGCGTCAAAAATATTGCTGAACTGCTCGATCGCACTTTTCTGGTCATCAGCGGCGACAGCATCACAGATTTCGACTTAACGGCAGCGATCAAATTTCACCGCAGCAAACAATCCAAAGCCACGTTAATTTTAACTCGCGTTCCCAACCCGATGGAATTCGGGGTCGTGATTACCGAGGAAAATTACCGCATCAGCCGCTTTCTGGAAAAGCCTTCTAGCAGCGAAATTTTCTCCGATACTATCAATACCGGCATTTATATTTTAGAACCCGAAGTCTTGGATTACCTGCCGGTAAATCAGGAGTGCGACTTCTCGAAAGACTTGTTTCCCCTGCTACTGGAAAAAAATGAGCCGATGTACGGCTACATCGCCGAGGGTTACTGGTGCGATGTCGGCCAGCTAGATGTTTACCGGGAATCTCAGTACGACGCGCTGCGGGGAAAGGTCAAACTGGATTTGAGCTACTACAACGAAGTTCGATCGGGAATTTGGGTAGGTCAGAATACTTTTATTGACGATAGCGCGATCATCGAAGTACCGGCCATGATCGGCAACAATTGCCGAATTGGAGCCCGAGTTAAAATCGATGCCGGTACAGTGATCGGAGATAACGTGACAGTCGGGGCCGACGCCAACCTCAAACGTCCCATCGTCTGGAACGGAGCAATTGTCGGTGAAGACGCTCATCTTAGGGCCTGCGTGATTTGCCGGAGTACCCGCGTAGACAGGCGCGCTCACGTCCTCGAAGGTGCTGTCGTCGGTTCAATGTCCATCGTGGGAGAAGAAGCACAAGTGGGGCCAAGCGTGCGCGTCTGGCCGAGCAAAAATATTGAATCCGGTGCTCTGTTAAATCAAAATTTAATTTGGGGAGAACAAGCTAAGCGGAATTTGTTCGGTCAGCGTGGCGTTCAAGGACTGGCAAATGTGGATGTTACCCCGGAATTTGCAGTGAAATTGGGCGCAGCTTATGGCTCGACTTTGAAACCCGGGACTTCGGTATCGGTTTCTCGTGACCAGCGGAGCATTTCGCGGATGGTTTCGAGGTCTTTGATTGCGGGTTTGATGTCGGTGGGAATTAATGTGATCAATTTGGAATCGACGGCAATTCCGATCGCGCGCACGGTTTCGTCTACGATATCAATTGCCGGCGGCATTCATGTTCGCATTTCGCCCGATCGCTCCGACCACATTTTAATTGAATTCTTCGATATCAAAGGCATCAATATTACTAAAGGAGCTGAGAAAAAAATCGAGGGGGCTTATTTTAAGGAAGATTTGCGGCGAGCTCTAATTCCCGAAATTGGAGAGATGACGTACTTTAACCAAGCTCTCGATGTTTACAACCGCATTTTTGAGCGCCAGATGAATGTTGAGGCAATACGCTACAGCAATACTAAGGTGGTAATCGATTACGTTTACGCGGTTTCTGGAGCAATTTTGCCCCAAATGCTTGCCAAGTTCGGTTGCGATGCGGTGGTACTCAATGCCAGTCTCAAGCAGACTTCTCTCAGCAACGGGGAACGGGAATATTTGCTTGACCAACTCGGCCGGGTGGTGAAAGCACTCAGCGCTAATTTTGGAGTGCAGGTATCGGCTAACGGCGAACAGCTCATTTTGGTAGATGAGTCTGGGATTGCGATTCGTGGGGAAATGCTGACGGCGTTGATGGTAAATTTGATGCTGACTTCTCATCCCAAAGGTACAGTAGTAGTGCCGGTGCACGCGTCTTCTGCGGTGGAGGCGATCGCCCGACGCTATCAAAGCCAGGTAATCCGCACGAAGGCGAACCCAACTGCTTTGATGGAAGCCGCTAACAGGAACCCGAATGTGGTTTTGGGCGGCAGCGGCCTTATGGGTTTTATTTTCCCGCAGTTGCATCCCGGATTTGACGGAATGTTCTGCATTGCTAAAGTGATAGAAATGATGACGATTCAGGAGCGATCGCTCGGACAGATCAAGGCGGAACTTCCCCGCATCACCCACCGCAGTTACAGCGTCCGCTGTCCTTGGACTATCAAGGGTTCGCTGATGCGACATTTAGTAGAAACTCATTCGCCCGATCGTCTAGAATTATTAGATGGAGTGAAGATTTTTAACTACAGCGACGACAATTGGGTATTAGTTTTACCCGATGCTAGTGAACCGACCGTTCATATCTTCGCCAACAGTGAGGATCGAGATTGGGTATCTGAAACGTTGAAGGAGTACCGTGCCCTCGTTCACGATTTTGTCAGTCAAGCCGAGGCGGCGGTTCTCCAAGATAAATTTGGTAACGTGTAATGCGTAATCGGTGACAACTAATAGCGAATAGCCCAGAAAAATCAGTAATCACCAATTACAAATTTGCAATTGGCAATTCCCAAAAGCAAGACGCACAAGTCATCGGTACACTGATAGCTATTTTTTCCTTCTTCCTTCTTCTTTCTTCCTTCTTCCTTCAACATCCAATTCCCAATTACGCACAGATAACAGATGAATAGCTGCATTTTGATGGCGGAAATAATTCAACAACCGCAACTCCGTTATACTCCTGACAGTCAACTTCAAATCGCTGAGATGTTGGTGCAGTTTCCCGGCCCAAAACCCGAAGATCCGCCCGAACATTTGAAAGTGATAGGATGGGGAAATTTTGCTCAAGAAATTCACGAGAAATATCACGAGGGCGATCGCGTGATTATTGAGGGGCGGTTGAGCATGAATACGATCGAAAGAGATGGTATTAAAGAAAAGCGCGCTGAACTGACAGCTCAAAGGATTTACAGTGTCGGCGCCGATGCAATGAGTTCGGCTCCCCCAACTAGAACCGCCCCGGAACCTGCTCAAATTCGCGACAGCGCCCCGGCTAATGTGCCGAGCAATGTAGTTCCTTTAGGCTCGCGGAACCGCAGTTCTAACAGCGCTCCAGGTGGCGCTAACCGCACGTCTAGTTCGGATTGGAACTCGCATCAGTCTTCAAATTCTGAGTCCGATCGCCCGTCGGGTTCGTCTAACGAACCGGAAAATCCTGATTACGATCCGATTCCCTTTTAAAAATTAGGGTGCATCACTTTACGAGCGATCGCAAAACTTCGGCGTTTGATCGAAAGTGACGCACCTTAATTTAAGGGCGATTCCCTACGGGATAGCTTCGCACGCGCGTACTTCAGGAAAAAAACGGCGATCCTCTTCGAGGGCTGCGCTAACGACTTTGGCCCAACTACGAGCTAAATTGCAAATTTTACAGCTCGATTGTCACAACTTTTTTCTTGCTTTTTTCGTCGCGCAGCACGACTGTATTGTAGGGTGATGTATCCGTCCCCAGCGGAATTGGCAGCTTAAAGCTGCCGCTCTTATGCTTAAGTTCGCCTAAATCAATACTTTTCGTTATATTGCCATCTGTTGCCAGATAAGCGGTAAGTTCGCCTTTATAATGTTCAATCAAAAAGTCTCTGAAGAAAACGACTTCCCCACCCTCCTCGGCATCGATAGCAAGGATGACCGTACCGCTAAACGTTGCGCCTTTTTCTTCTTCATCAACCGTCGCCATTTTAATTTCCGAGGGGTCTTGACCGGACATATCTGGCATAAATTTTTTCTCCTGAACTGAGCGCAATAATTAACAAGAATCTTACCTGACGCTAGGGGCGATCGCAAAACTCTTAGGACGTATTTCTGCATCGGTCTTGCTTCTGTCTGAGGTTATAGAAGCCCGCGACCGCGCATTATACACCAATTACTCTCAATTCTTGAGTCACTAAGTACAGACCGTTAAAATTTTCTATTCTATAATACCCCCAAGTCTCGCAAACACCGCCGCGTTAATTCGATTCGATATTGAGCATCCTTAGTCTGGAGTTTTTAATTGATTGGGTGGAGAATCAAGCCTGATGTTTCTGATAATTTAAGAGCGATCGCACTTCACTCAAGAAAGGGCGATCGCCCTTAAAGATTATTCTTTCCAGTAACGGGTTAAAATCCGCATTACTTCACCTGCTAGAGGGGACGGTAAAGGCGGACTCCATTCACCAACTTCTGCAAAACCCAAAACGTGCAGCAGATTGATGATGCTTTCCACTCCTTTGGGAATCCCGCAAATCAACAATCGGATCGGTTGCTTTCCGATGGGTGCGTCGGGAATTTCTTCGCGCAGGAGTTCGGGAACTGACTTTGGCTCTGATATCATAAGTTTTAACTACACAAATAGTCGGAGAGCGATCGCCCTTGAGTTTTCGAGGCAAAGGGGCGATCGCTTTTCCGTTTGTACATTCTGAGTATAGGTCATTCTTCCAAGTTAGTCAACTGCCAAACTCAAAAAAATACCCGTAGCGGTTAATTAAAGGAGAGTGAAGGTTGCGGGATGGTAACATCAGCTTGCAAAGTCGTGCCCAGTAGTTGAGAATCACCAGTGATCCGTTGGAAATTAGCAGTTGTGATGGCCGAGCGCAACATCAGCAATAAGGAGTTGGCTGCTTTGATAGGAATGCACCCAACTTCCTTTTCTCGACTCAAAACCCGCCGCCGCCTCACGAGAATTGACGAATCGACTCTCAATGCTCTGTGCAAAGCACTAAACTGCCAACCGGGAGATTTAATGGTGTATGAGGAGGAAAATTCCGATCGCACTTAAAAAACCGACTGCGATCGTTACCAGTAAGGTTGACAGCGACGCACCCTACAGATTTGATCGCACAATTTCCACTGCAAAAACGCGAGCAAACTCAGCGACAACGAGCGATCGCACTTGATCGACCTCAATTCCGGGGATAAACTGCTCTAAACTGCCAACAGGTCGATCGGGAATCCCGCAAGGTACAATTTGCCCAAAACCTGCGAGATCGGGACAAACATTTAAGGCAAAACCGTGCATCGTAATCCAGCGGCTGACTTTAATGCCGATCGCACCTACCTTGCACCCATCCACCCAAACCCCAGTCATACCGGGAACCCGCGAACCCTTCAACCCCAAAACTTCCAGCACCCCCAGCAGCACTTCCTCCAACTGCCGCAAATACCAGTGCAAATCAGGCTGGTGGCGCCGCAAATTTAAAATCGGATAGCCCACCAATTGTCCCGGACAGTGGTAAGTCACCTCGCCGCCCCGCTCAACTCGGTGCAATTCCGGCTGAGTTTCGCTGTCAAATTTCAGAAATTCCAACTTCGCGCCCTGTCCCAAAGTGTATACCGGCGGATGTTCCACCAAAATCAGCACATCTGGCAAATCTGGATTTACCCGACGTTCTTGCACGAGTTTTTGCTGGATTTCCCAAGCTTGGGAGTAGGGCACAAGTCCCCAATCGAGGACTAAGCAGGGTTGTGCATTTAGTTGTTGAGGGATGAGAGGAGAAACCATGCAAAAAATCAATAGTATTTTTACGGAATATTGGCCCAGCTTAAATCAAGAATTGTCAACATATAATAAAAGATTTGGAAGATAAGTGTTTTCCAGAATACATAGTGCTACTGTATAAAATATACCCAAGTTACAGAAGGGAGGGAGCTCTATGAAGCTTGTTATCCAGGGTAAAAATATAGAAATCACCGATGCGATTCGCGAGTACGTCAATCAAAAGGTGGAAAAGGCAGTTAGCCATTTTCAAACTTTGACGACGGAAGTGGACATACATCTATCGGTGGCTCGTAACCCCAGGATCAATCCTAAGCAGACTGCTGAGGTGACAATTTATGCTAACGGCAGCGTGATTCGGGCTGAGGAAAGCACGGAAAGCCTGTATGCCAGCATAGATTTGGTTGCCGACAAGATAGCTCGTCAACTGCGGAAATTTAAGGAAAAACGCCACGACAATAAGACCCAGAGTAGTGCCAAAACGGTTACGGTAGTTGAGGAACATCCTGTAGTAGCGGATCTGATTGGCGATCGAACTCCCGAACTTCCTGCTGAGGTTGTACGGACTAAGTATTTTGCTATGCCTCCAATGACGGTGCAAGAAGCTTTGGAACAATTGCAGATTATCGATCACGATTTCTATATGTTTCGTAATGCGGAAACAGGCGAAATTAACGTACTCTACGAACGCAAGAGTCACAGCGGCTATGGAGTTATCCAACCCCGCCACAGCAACGGTAACGGTAATAGCAAAAATGGCAAAACTGCCGAAAGCGCTACATCTGAAAAATCGAGTGTTGCGAAAAGCTAGATAATTGCTGACTGCTAATTGTTAATGGCTGCAAGTCGTTAGCAAAAAAGGACTAAACTCCTTACTACGAACCACGAGTTTTTAGTAAGGACTTTAGTCCTTTCTTGGTTTTTTAAAATAATGATTCGTAGTAAGGACTTTGCGGATATTTTCAAGAGAAAATGGATGAGTGTTGATCCGCCCCCAGATTTAGCTAGAAAAATTGCTGTCACCTCTGGCACGCAGTTCGATAATTGTCACATTCTAGAAGTGCCTGAACTTGGGCCATACGCACGGCGAGGGCTACAAATCAACGTCTTGCAAACCGAACAATATATTGAGTCTGATGTTAGTCCTACTTTCCCCAATATCTCGATTGTCGAACTGGTGAATCAGTACACTCAGCCGAGTCAATTTGCTGCCAGAACCCCCTCTATTCAAGATTTTAAAAGTTTGGTAGAGGAAAATCTCTACTCTCAGAACTTTCTTCCTCACTAACAACCGTTAGTTCGCAGTCATAAATTTAGTTTTTTCTGGGTTTTTTATAAAATGAGGCATGAGGACTTTCGTCCTCATTACCAACAATATATTTAAGCAAATCCATCTAAATTTTGATGGTTTCTAAAGCTTTGAGTGCTTCTGCAACGTGTGCTTTGAAGTCTAACATGGAGTCAAAAATATGCTTGACAACGCCTTCTTTGTCAATGACATAAGTTACTCTACCGGGCATAATCCACAGGGTAGCGGGAACGCCGTATAATTGCCGCACTTTGTTGCCCGTATCACTCAACAAAGTAAAAGGTAACTGATATTTGGCAGAAAAATTCTGGTGCGATTGTTGCGAATCTTCGCTAATTCCTATGACTTCTGCACCTGCGTCTTTGAAGACTTCGTAGCTATCTCGAAAAGCGCAAGCTTGGGTGGTGCATCCGGGTGTGTCGTCTTTGGGATAAAAGTAGACTATGACGTTTTTTTTCCCTTTAAAATCTGTGAGACTGACTGATGTGCCAGTTTGAGATGGTAAGGTAAAATCTGGTGCGGTGTCTCCTACTTTGACTGTCATGTTTTTTAACTAAGTAGCTCTGTTTGCGTGAAATTTTAACTTTTGTTATTGTACTGTTTTTTGTGACCAATAGTTCGTAGTTGCGATCGCCAGATTCGATATCATCCCATTCTTGCTTTCTCGCAATCCTAAAAAAAACCGTTTTTACACAATCTGGATGCAGCCAACGATTCACAGTTACGCGGATTAATTCGAGAGGCTTTTTTGAACCGCAGATGAACGCTGATTAACGCTGATTCTTATTGAAAATTGGAGGGGCGGGGCTGAATCGTTAACACAAAGTTAATTGTTATCGACCTTTAGTTAAATTTTTTAATTCCCGCCATATGGGAGGAATTTGACCGGAGTGTGTGCGGGGCTGGGTGAGGATTCCTTGAGTGGGACTGAACAGCAATGATAACACAAAGAATCCCGATGCAACTAAAACTATTGCGGGGCCGGATGGTAAGTTATAAAAGTAGCTGAGATACATTCCGCTAATGCTGGAAATCACTCCGATTATTGCGCCTAAAATCATTAATTGGTGCAGGCGAGTCACTAGGAGATATGCGGTACTTGCGGGTGTAATTAATAGGGACAATACTAGCACTACGCCAACGGCTTTGAGGCTGGCAACAATTGTGAGGGCGATGAGTACCATCAGTCCGAAGTTGAGCAGGTTTACTGGCAAACCTGTGGCTTGCGCTCCTAATGGATCGAATGTGTAAAATAGCAGTTCTTTGTAAAAGACTACTACAACTAATAAGACTACGGCGACAATAACGGCTGTGTCGATCGCATCTTCGACAGTCACGCCCAGGATGTTGCCGAAAAGAAAGTGGTTGAGGTCGATTTTGTTGTCTTTTTGGACGATCGTAATTAGGGTGATCCCGAGGGCGAAGAATGCGGAAAATACGATGCCCATTGCGGCGTCTTCTTTGATGGTCGATCGAGCTTTGATCCAAGCTATGATTACTGTACTCAAAACTCCGGCAATGAAGGCGCCGAGAAAGATATTTGCTCCCAGGATAAATGCGATCGCCAATCCGGGCAAAACCGAGTGGCTGATGGCGTCTCCGAGCAAGGCCAGCCGCTGTACCATGAGGTAGCTGCCGACGATCGCGCAGACGATGCCGACGAGAATGGCAATTACGAGCGATCGCTGCATGAATCCGTACTGCAACGGCTCAATTAAGGTTTGTAGCATAAAATTTATAACATCACAGTTAACTAATGACTAACAACCAAAGCAACCGGCTTTAAGGGGAGATTGATCGTTGCCAAACCCAATATTACCCAAGAAACTGAGTTCAAAAACGTAACTCGTAGATTAATGACTGCTGGCTAATTAAGCGGCTTGTCCGGCAAAAAACATTACTTGTCCGCCGTAGGCGCGGTAAAGGTTTTCTTGGGTTAGCACTTCTTGGCGGGAACCAGCGGCAATCAATTCTGTATTAAGCAAAATTAAATCATCAAAATTGGTAATTGATTCGCCTAAGTCATGGTTGACTACTAAGACGATTTTCCCGGCATTTGCTAGCTGGTGGAAGATGTCGAAAATGATATTTTGAGTTTTTTGGTCAACGCCGACAAACGGCTCGTCAAAGCAGAAAATAGCGGCTTCTTGGGCTAAGGCTCTAGCTAGAAATACTCGCTGTTGCTGTCCGCCAGAAAGTTGTCCGATCGGTCTGTCTTTGTAAGCACTCATGCCTACTCTTTCTAAGGCATCGGCAGCGGTGCGGCGGCTAGCTGCCGAGAAGCGACGAAACCATCCTGCTTTTCTGACTCTTCCCATCATCACGACATCCCAAACGGTGGCGGGATAGTTCCAGTCAATTTGCGATCGCTGGGGCACGTAGGCTACTGTTTCGAGTCGATCGGCGATCGCTTCTTGGCCCCAGGTAACAGTGCCGCGAGCTGCCGGAATTAAGCCCAACATTGCTTTGATCAGCGTGCTTTTGCCGGCACCATTGGGGCCAATAATACCCGTCAGCCTTCCCGGTTTGACGGAAAGATTGATATCTCGGAGTGCCTCTACCGTGCGGTAGTTTACTGCTAAGTGCTTAACAGCGATAATTTCAGTGTCGGTAGCGCTGTCTTTGAGGTCGCAAACCATTTTAGACCAAGGATTCTCGTTGGGCAATGCGGCGGTATTCATGGGGGTGAGTCTATCTCCTTTTTATTAAGTTTACTGTAAAAATGAAAAGAATATGAAATCATCGGTAAATAGGAATAATCTGGAACGCAGGAGAGGTAGATAATGCTACAGTGCCAGCTCGAAACCCCTCAAACCATAGGTTTGGCGGCAAAAATCTCAAATAGGTTAAAACTGATATCTTCCACCCTTCTCAATAACAGGCAAGATGCCTGTTCCACAAAGAGTGAGTCTTCCTGTGGGGTGGGCAAGATGCCCGCCCAGACAAGGGTTATTGAGAATGGTGCAAGATGTGAGTTAAAACCGACGGCAATTGTGAAGCAATCCGATAAAGGAGAGTTTCGCGGTGAGTCGGGGATTGAAACCGCCGCCGCTGGATGGGACAAGTCCAAGGCATTTTGGATTAGAACTATTGCTTGCGGCATTTTGACTGTGGGTTTATTTAGTTGTGCTTCAACTCAGGGCGATCGCCTCTCTCCAGAGGCAGATGCTAAACCCAAGGTAGTTGCTACCAGCACAATTATTGAGGATTTGACCGATCGAGTAGCGGCCGGCGAAGTTCAGCTAACAGGAATTTTGCAGCCGGGAACCGATCCTCACGTTTACGAACCTGTGCCAAAAGATTCTCAAGCTTTAGAGCAAGCTAACTTAATTTTGTATAACGGTTACAATTTGGAACCGGGATTAATTAGAATGATGAATGCCGCCGGAATTAAGGCGCGAAAATTAGCAGTGGGGGAAGTTGTCAAGCCTTTGCTACTGAATAAAGAAGGCAATACAGTACCCGATCCGCACGTTTGGGGAAATGTTGAAAATGTAGTTCAAATGGTGGAAGCAATTCGGGATGCGCTAATCGAAGTGTCGCCGGAAGATCGGGAGAAGTTTACGCAGAATGCTGTGAAACTTACTGAAGAGTTAAAACGTTTGGATAGTTGGATCGAACAAGAGATTAAAACTATTCCCGAAAATCAGCGCAAATTAGTAACAACTCACGATGCTTTTCAATATTACAGCCGCGCCTACGGATTGGGAAGTGCTGGAAGTTTGATCGGGATTAGTACGGAGGAACAGCCGAGCGCTCAAACGGTGCAAAAGTTAGTAGAATCGGTGAAAGCTGCGGGAGTTCCTGCTATTTTTGCGGAGACTACAATTAACCCGCAACTGATTAGAACAGTGGCGGAGGAAGCGCGGGTGAAATTGGCGGCGCAGCAACTTTATTCGGATTCGATTGGGGCGGCGGGAAGCGACGGCGATTCTTATGTGAAAATGATGTCGGCTAATACTCGCACCATAGTCGAAGCTTTGGGGGGAAAATACACGCCGTTTGAAGTTAGCAAGTAGCAAGTAGGGTGCGTCTGAAGAGTTTTATTTTCTCTGCGGGGATAGGGTAACAGCTAACTGATAGCAGTTTCAAACAAGAATGCAACTGTAGGTAAACTCTAAACCCCGATAGTCATCCTTGATTCCCAATCTAAAATCTAAAATATAAAATTGTATGACGCACCCTACAAGTTTCAGTTTACTGATATTTGGTGGCGAATTTCTGGTGATACTGCTGCGAATCATCGCTAATCCCAATTACTTCTGCACCTGCGTCTTGGAAAACTTCGTAGCTATCTCGAAAAGTGCAAGCTTGTGTTGTGCATCCGGGGGAGTCGTCTTTGGGATAGAAGTAGACGATAACATTTTTTTGCCCCCGAAAATCTTTGAGGCTGAATGATGAGCCAGCTTGAGAGGTTAAGGTAAAATCGGGTGCGGTTTCTCCTACTTTGACCGTCATATTTTTTATTTCCAGAACAAAATCCAATACAGATGTTTTGCGAACGTCTCTCTATTCTATTCCTCTGCGTCCTCTGCGCCTCTGCGGTTCATCAGAAATAATCTTCAAGTTCATCGGTGACAACGAGGCGCAGCGGGATTGCCGTCCGGTGCAGCCCCTTGTTAGATTTCTTTAAGTTTTTGCTGTAGCTCGTGGCTATGATGAAAAACAGACTCAACCTCTGCCGGTGTAAAACCCAACACCTGAAGCAAGTGAAGCTGGAAAATTGCTTCCATCTTGAGGCAGAGCAACCATAAATCTCTGCCACTTGCTGCTTTTGACTCTAAGGCTTCGTTGTAATGAGTTAGATAGTTTCGCGTGTCTACAATAGTGGTGATTAATTTCTTTCGTTGCTTTTTTGTTCCAATGAAGTCCTTAAATGGCTCAATGATGTTCTTTATTCTCTTACGAAGATTCAGTTCATTTCCGTACTCCAGCCTACCGGATAGCCACTTTTGGTTTTTCTCTGGGCATTGCTTGATTAGGTTTTCAGTAAGTTCTTTAAAAACAGCCTCGTCCATCAATTTTTCATTCGAGGTTCTACGATGGTAAGTTTCAAGCCCCTGAGCTAGTGCTAAGAATTTGCCCTCAAAGTATTTGTACGCTCCTGTCTTTATCGAGAAGTAAAGATCCAATGCTGGGTCAATCACCTCATAAGCATCAAACCAGTTATTAACTATGCGTTCTGCATCCTCTCGAATTTGTCCAAATCTAAATAACATTCGATGCCACTCTATTTTGGGTTCAATTTCCGTGTAAGGCTGGCTTGCATAGTAAACTGATATAGAAACTGGAACGGTTTTATTGTTACCCATATCTTGGCGGATGGCGTCAGACGTTACAGACACCTGGTCTAAACACACGGTTTTATCGATAGCAAAACCAAGGAGGGTAGTAATTTTATAGGCGGCTGAGGTAAAGTCATTTAGTGGGCGTTCTTGTTCGGAGACAAGCTTAAAATATGTCTTTTGTGTTATTTTTGCCTCTGTTGTATTCGGGTACCCAAGGAGTGTCGGAGAAAATGTGATTAATAGGTTCATCCCGTTCTTGAGATTCAGCGATATGTCTTCGGGTTGTGAGTATGTTATTGATGCCGTTCGCTTTTCCCATTGATTTTCAACTTTAATTCCAGTTAATCCAACCCACTCATCAATGCCTTCCACGGAGAATTTGAACGTATTTAGCGAGACAATTTCTTTCTCGTCGTAAGCGACACCAAGGAGAGCCTGGTTAACATAGAAAGATGACTTGGAAATACCATTAAAAACAATCTTGGCGTTTTTATAAAAGCAATTGTCCAGTGTAACTAGGCCGTGCTTTTCGATATGTCCAATAATCCTTTCCAATTCATATTTGCCATTTTGGGCTTTATTTAGCCCTTCGATGATTTCATCGAACAACCCAAGTACCTCAAGCTCAATATTTCCACCGTCTGTGATAATAAGCGTGCCAGGTATCTGTCTCTGTGGAGCGGAGGGAAGCCAAAAATAGCCAGATTTTTTGAATTCTTCTTTTATTCGCAACTTAGCCTCCCTAAAATCTAACTTATAATTGTGTCGCAGATTCTGATATATTAAACGGGTTTTTCGATGGCAAATTTTCTAAAATCTTGACCAGCAAATCACCATAGTCCACTGGAACTAAATCGCTGTCATCCAATTTTAAGATGTTCACCCTGTTAACCCCTTCAAAAAGCTTGAATCCACTCTTTCACGTCGTACTCAGTCCACACCCCATTTACCCAATAAGGATCGGCTTCCACCAATTGTCGCACCTGCGCCTCATCTTCCACTTCGTAAATTGCAAAAACTTTTGTTAAATCTTTGGTTGGCCCGATCGTACTTAACACACCCGATTCCTTCTGCTTAGCCAATCCTGCTAAATGAGCGTCTCGAAAGGGAGCGCGTTTTTCGATAACGTCTTCGCAGTAACTTCCCCACATCACATACTTGGTCACGGTTTTGAGCCTTGGATAAATTTGTTTTAAATTTATTTTACAATAAATGTAGCAGGATTTGACGATTTTTTTTAGGATCAAATTGATTAACCGCAGAGGGCGCAGAGGTCGCTGAGGAATAGAGGGGAAGAAGAGAGAGGTTTGTTAGAGAGAAGGAGGTTACTATGACTTTATTAGATATTCGGCTGCTGACTGTTCATGAATATGACCGGATGACGGAAATTGGTATTTTTGACGAAGATGAACGGGTGGAATTACTAGCAGGGCAGATAGTAAAGAGGGCAGCAAAGGGAACAGCTCACGGTGCGGCGATTGCGCGCACGAAGATATTACTGGATAACCGTTTAGGAGAACAGATTTTTGTGGGGCTGCAAGACCCGGTTCGGATGAATAATTACTCGCAACCTGAACCGGATATTTCTGTAGTCATACCTGATCCACTTTACTATGAAGACCACCATCCCATTCCTTCAGAAATTTATCTGATTATTGAAGTTGCGGATACTACGCTGAGAACGGATTGCGGGATTAAAGCGAAAATTTATGCTGAGTCGGGAATTACTGATTATTGGGTTTTGGATGTGAATAATCGGCAACTCCACGTTTTTCGAGAACCGAGTCAGGATGGTTATCAAAGTCGGGTGATTCTTGCGGATGGTGATAGTATTTCTCTTTTGCGGTTTCCTGATTGTTCTTTTTTTGTGCGGGAGATGTTGCGGCCATTGGTGTCAATTTAACGCTTTTTCCCTGAGTCCGGCAGGGGTTGAAACCCCCGCCTCAAAGCTGAAGTCCTCTCAAGAGGACTGAAGAGTTCATTAGTTAGCAATTATGCACTTTAGACGGCTTTATTGCAAAAATTTGATATTCTTCGCTTTGCTCAAAATGGCACATTTACCTTGTAATCCGTAAGTCTTGTTAGTCCTCTTGAGACGACTTTAGCTTTGAGCCAGGGAATTCATTCCCTGGCGGCCTCCATTGGTGGCTGACGGCCTCTTTAGCTTCTTAGGCTGACACCGAATTTCTCAACTAAAACATCGCGAACTTTTTGTTGTGCCGGTTCAACATCAGTTTCGCTCAAAGTTCGATCGCCCGCGCGGTAAATTAACCGAAAAGCCAAACTCCGCTGTCCCGCCGGTACGTTGTCGCCCCGATATTCGTCGAACAGTTCCACGGAATCCAGCAAACTACCCGCCGCCTTTTTCATCGCAGTCTGCATCTCTACAACCGGAACTTCAACCGGTGCGAAAAATGCAATGTCTCTGTCTGAAGCGGGGAAACTCGAATAACCAGCGAATTTGCGAGTTAAGTTGTTCCATCGCCCTAATTGACTTAACAGCACCGCTAAATCTAATTGAAACACGTAAACCTGCTCAGGCAAATCCTTTTGTTGCTGCAATTGCGGGTGCAACTGTCCAAAAACTCCTAAATGTTTTCCGTTTAACGATAACGCAGCGGTGCGGCCCGGATGCAAGCGTGTATTGGAGGAATCGCTTTGATATTCCACTGACAAACCCAACGCCTGAAACACGCTTTCCAAAACCCCCTTAGCCTCAAACCAAGTCAAAGGTCGATCGCGCCCTCCCTGCTGCCATTTCCACACAGTCGGATCGCCGCCAATAATCCCCGCCACTGCATCGGCTTCCTTCATTGCATCCCCATCTTTCCAGAAAATGCGGCCGACTTCAAAACCGTTTAGTGCCCCATTTCCCTGTTCCAAATTGTACTGGAAAGCATCAATCAAACCCGACAGCATTTCTGTCCGCAAAGCCGAATACTCCACAAACAGCGGATTCGCCAGTACAACCTGATTGTCTCCCTCAGTTTTCACCAAAGAATAGTGCATCAGTTCCGTCAAACCGGCCGCCCGAAAAGCCGATCGCACATTCCGAATTGCCGCATATTCCGCTGACAAATAACCGGGTTCCGTTTTGCTGGGCAAAGTATCGCAGAAATTGTCATAACCGTGGAGTCTGGCAACTTCTTCAATTAAATCGATTTCCCTTTCTAAATCCCGGTAGCGGTAAGGAGGCACCGTCACATTCCAAACCCGCTCTTTTTCCGTTGGAACAACTTCGCATCCCAAGGCTGTGAGAATATTTTTTACCTCTTCCGGTTCCAGATATTTAGAACCGCCAGTTTCTCCTCTTTTTAACTGCCCTAAAATCAGATTTACTCGGTCTAAACGCAATTCGACCGAGCGGCTAAAACTCAAATCCTCGTCCGAACTCGCCGTTTTCTGCACCGTCGCAACGCCTCCAGCCAACTCCAAAATTAGGGCGACAGCGCGGTTGGAGGCCGTCGCCAATGCCGCCTGATTCACCCCCCGTTCGTAGCGGATCGATGCCTCGCTACGCAGGCCTTGAGCGCGCGCAGAACGGCGAATCGTTGCCTGGTCAAAAATCGCCGCTTCCAAGACTAAATTTTGCGTTCCTTCGTGAACTTCCGTGTCTTCGCCGCCCATTACCCCAGCCAAAGCTACAGGTTTGTCGCTAGCAGTAATTAACAGATTTTGAGCTTGTAAATTGCGGTTTTGTCCGTCCAAAGTTTTGAAGGATTCCCCTGTTTTGGCAAAGCGGACGCCGATGCTGATATCTTGAGTACCCGTGAAAGATTGCAGGCGATCGCGATCGAAAGCGTGCAGCGGTTGTCCCCATTCCAATAAAATGTAATTAGTTACGTCCACCACATTATTAATCGGCCGCACTCCCGCCGCCTGCAACCGCTGCTGCAACCAAGCTGGAGAAGCACCAATTTTCACGCCTTCAATTGCCGTGCCGATGTAAATCGGGCATCCTTGCGGTTCCGATATTTCTACTGCCAAACCAGGACTTTCTTTGCCCTCAATCGCCACATCATTCGCTGCCGGAATTCTCAAACTCGCCCCAGTCAGCGCCGCCACTTCTCGCGCTACGCCCACCATGCTCAAAGCGTCAGCACGGTTGGCAGTTGCTGTCAAATCTAAAATCACGTCATCTAAACCCAAAAGCGGGCGAATATCGCTGCCCAATTCGGGATTTTCTAACTCAAAAATGTGAATCCCGGCTGATTCTTTCGCCAGTCCCAATTCCGCCAGAGAGCAAATCATTCCTTCGGAAGGAACGCCGCGCAATTTAGCCGGTTTAATCTTTAAATCAATAGTCGATAAATAAGTGCCGACAACAGCGACAGGCACGTAAATGTCTGCCCTAGCGTTCGGTGCGCCGCAAACAATATTCAAAGCTTCTGAGGAACCCACATCCACTTGACAAACTCTCAATTTGTCTGCATTCGGATGCTGTTCGCAGGCAATGATTTTGCCCAAAACTACGCCGCTTGCCCAGGGGCGGCGGTCTTCAATTTCTTCCACTTCAAACCCAGCCATTGTCAGGGTTTCGGCTAATTCTTCCGGGGATATCACCACATCCACCAATTCCCGGAGCCACTTTAGAGATATACGCATAATTTAGTCAGTAGTTAGTTGTCAGTGCTCGGTAGTTATTAGTCATTAGTCGGCGCCGACAGGCTACGACTTTTGAGTCCCAGAATTTATTCGGGAAAGCTTTTCATAGCATACGAATTCAATTTTGTCAAGACTGTTATGGTACACATAAGCAAAAAGGAGGAATATGACCAAAGGTAGATGTCTACTGGGGCATGAGTAGCATTCTCATTCAGAGAATGAGGTATGCTAGAGACATCTAACAACGCAAAAAGTACCTAAGTTTAGAAAGACTTTACACAAAAAAGGACAACTTTAGCAAGTCTTTAAACTATCTTCAAGGATAATCAACCGAAAAAACTCAGACCAGCGAGATAATCAAAATAGGGAAAAGATATCGGCCTAAAAGACTTAGGTGCAATTCCAATTCGCAATCCGACGCACGGCCCGCCGACAACTGATAGATTAGTATGTCTACCAGAAGCAGGAACAGGCAATTTGTGCAGTCGAGCGACGCTGACAAGATCAGAACAACATAGGCAAACTCAATCAATATGAGCTACTGCGTAAATCCGGGCTGTCCCCATCCTCAAAATCCTACTGACTCTATTCTCCAATGTCAGACGTGCGGTGCGCGGTTATTGCTGCGGGCTCGCTACCGAGTCATGGAACCGTTAGGACAAGGAGGTTTTGGAGCTACATTTCTGGCAAAAGACATCTCATTGCCCGGTCAACCGAGTTGTGTAGTCAAGCAACTGCGACCCAGTAGTTCGTCCCCCCGAGTTTTAGAAATGGCGCGGGAATTATTCAAGCGAGAGGCAAAAACCCTCGGCCAACTGGGCGACCACCCGCAAGTACCGAGGCTGCTAGACTATTTTGAAACCGAACAGCAATTTTACTTAGTTCAAGAGTATGTTAAAGGCTCGACTTTGAAACAAGAAGTCAAGCACTCAGGCCGTTTCAACGAATCGGACGTTAAAAATTTTCTATTAGAAATTCTGCCAGTAGTGCAATATATCCACAGCCAAGGAGTAATTCACCGAGACATCAAACCCGCAAATATTATTCGCCGAGTTCAAGACGGCCACTTAGTTCTGATTGACTTCGGAGCGGTAAAAGACCAAGTTAGCCAAACAATATTATTAGACCCCGCCGACCAAAGCGCCAACACGAAATTTTCAGTCGGCACATTTAGTTTTGCCCCCCCGGAACAAATGGCGCTGCGGCCGATATTTGCCAGCGACATCTACGCGGTAGGCATGACTTGCTTGTACTTGCTGACAGGAAAATCGCCCAAGGATTTAGATTTTGATGGAGTAACCGGCGAAATTGTTTGGCAGCCACACGTTCAGGTGAGCCCATATTTTGCGCGGATTCTCGAAAAAATGCTCAAGCCGATGGTTGGCCACCGCTTCCAATCGGCAGCAGATGTCCTCAGAGCTCTCTCCGGCGAATTTGAAGACCCAAGTCTGATGGATGGCTTGGCAACTCAATTCAACGGCTCTTCTCGTACTGTTGAAGAACCGACAATATTTAATGACGAGGGTTCTTCGTGGTCACGGCCTGAGAGCAAAATTAATCAAGATTTACGATCGTCGTCAAACCAAAGCCGCATTGGTAGAACTTCCTTCACCCAATCCGGGAACACGGGGATGCAGCCGAGAGTTTCCCGAACTCTGGCTGAGTCCGGCAGAACTTTGGGAACCGTTGGACCTTCTAGCGGCAATTTAGCAGCGTCAAAGCTATCGAAAGTTGCTCCTAAGTGGGACACCAACAGCGTGCGAGCGGCTTATTATAAAGGCAAGCGCGATTTTGCTGACTGCGAACTGTCGGGTTTGCAACTGCAAAAAGCGCAGTTAGCGGGAAGTAATTTTTATCAGGCTAGGTTGGTGAAGGCAAATTTGCAAGCAGCGGATTTGTCGGGGGCGAATTTGGGTCACGCGAGGTTAATTCAGGCGAATTTGCGAGATGCTAATTTGACTGAGGCTTATTGCAGCACTGCCAATTTTGAAGGCGCGGATTTCCGAGGTGCTGACTTGACGGGGGCTTATTTGACTAAGGCGAATTTGCGGGGAGCAAATTTGTGCGGGGCGAATCTTACGAACGCTACAGTTTCTGAGGAACAACTGGCAATGGCAAAGACCAATTGGCTTACTGTTAAGCCGGATGGTAAGCGGAGTTTTGGATTTTAACAAGTCATGGGGCATGGGGCATGGGGCATGGGGCATGGGGCATGGGGCATGGGGCATGGGGCATGGGGCATGGAGCATGGGGAGTTGTTAGCTGCTACTAATCACCAATCACAACAGTCAACAGTCAACAGTCAACAGTCAACAGTCAACAGTTAACTCCCCACTCCCCCAGTCAGGTGAGTCGTCAGGAGGAAGTTCGATCGCCCCAAAGCCGCCTAAATTAAAAACTAGGAATGGAGGATTCGATCGCACTCAACATGAAATTGCTCAACCCCCGCACTCGAATGCTTCTGTACACCGGCATCCTGGCCCTGGCCTACTTTGTTACCGGAAAACTCGCAGTGTCGATGCTGGGACTGGTGAAAGCCGAACCCTCCCCCGTGTGGCCGCCCGCCGGTATTGCTCTAGCAGCACTGCTACTGCAAGGACGACGGATGTGGCCGGGAATTGTCCTCGGTTCGGTGCTGTTAAACTCTACCGGGGGTATACCGTCGGCTGTCATTGTCACATCGGCCTTTAGCGTCACCCTGCAAGCGCTGGCTGGAGAGGCTTTGCTGAGGGAGAGCGGATTTTCTACCAAACTCGATCGATTGCGAGATGTTCTGGCTTTAGTCGCGGGCGCTGTCATCGGGTCTACTTTGGTCGGCTCTATCCTCGGCAACTTGGGAACGTGCATTTTTGGTTGGGCTCAGTGGAGCAATTTCTCTCGCAACTGGTGGACTACGTGGCTCGGAGACGGCATGGGAATTTTGCTCGTGACGCCAGTGCTGCTGACTTTGAACCACGCGGTTAATAGTTTTAAATTTTCATTAAAAAAACCCATTATTTCAACTTTTATAGCACTTTTTAAAAGACAGAATAATCAATTATCAATTACTAATTCCCAACTAACAATTGCTAATCGCAGACACACATTCCCTGCAACTGAAAACCGTTATAATCTTATATTTTTAATTATTAATTATTCAGAAATAGCGCTCTGGCTGACTCTATTGCTGAGCGTTAGCTGGTTGTTTTTTTGCTCGAAAACACAGGCGGCGATCGCTCAGTATCCGCTGGAGTATCTGCCTTTTCCTCTGATTGTTTGGGCTGCCCTGCGGTTTCAACCGGCGGGAGCGATTTTTGCTTATTCGATCGTGTCTTACATCGCGATTTGGGGAGCAGTACAGGGAGGCGGCCCCTTTTTGGCCAAAAGCGATAATCTCAAACAGGCGGTTTTATTTTTACAAGCTTTTACCGGTACGATCGCCCTTGTGGCTCTGATGTTGGCCGCCGCGGTAGCAGAACGCCAGCAAGCGCTGGTGGAGGTGCGCCGCACGGCCGCCATGCTGCGCGATCGCGAAGCTAGTTTAGCCAATGCTCAGCGCATCGCTCAGTTGGGAAATTGGGATTTAAATTGCGCCGCCCTCACAGCAACTGACAACTGCGAAGAATCCGCAGAACATCATATATCCAATATCGAATTGCGGTGGTCAAACGAACTTTACCGCCTCTTGGGTTTGGCTCCTGGAACTGTCAAACCGACACCAGAAGTTTTTTTGCAGGCTGTACATCCAGAAGACCGAGAATTGGTGGCGCGATCGCAGCGCCAAGCTATGTTGGAGCGCAAAGCCTATTACATTAACTACCGAATTGTGCTGGCAGATGGCTCCGAACGCACTGTCTGCGAACAGTCGGCAATTGAGTCAGGGGCGATCGCCGCCACAGTCCAAGACGTTACCGAACGCCACCGCGCGGAAACCGCTTTGCGGGCGTCCTCCGATCGCGATCGCTTGCTCTCAGAAATCGCCCTGCGAATTCGCAACTCCCTCGACCTCGAAGAAATTCTCAACACTACTGTTGCCGAAGTCCGGCAATTTTTCAAGGCAGACCGCGCTTTCATCGGTATTGTGGACGCGGACGGGGTAAATCTTCCTAGCCCGGTGTACGGTAAGGTTGTGGCCGAGTCTGTGGGTGCCCAATGCCGTTCTCTTTTGGGATGGGTACTTGCTGACGAGAATCACCTCGAAAGCCAGAAAACTTTTTATGCTAACAACCGCGTCCGATCTATCTCCGATACTGCTAGCGTTCAACTCAGCGTTCCAATTGCCCAATTGTACAGCGACTATCAAATTCGCGCGACCTTAAATGTGCCGATCGTGCTGGGAGATGAATTGTTCGGGATCTTGGCCGTCAACCAGTGCTCCGGACCCCGCCAGTGGCAGGAATTTGAAATTGATTTGTTGGAAAAACTCGCTACCCAAGTGGCGATCGCTCTCCAGCAAGCCCAACTTTTGCAGCAGGTAAAAGCTCTCAATGCCAACTTGGAATCTCAAGTGGAGGAACGCACCCGCCAACTACAGCAAAAAATGCACGAACTGCAAGAAAGCAACCGCCTCAAAGACCTATTTTTGCACGCAGTTTCTCACAATCTCCGCACTCCAGTTATGGGAATGTTAATACTGCTGAAAAATTTGCTCAACAAATCGGCCTCTGATTCTCTACAAGATGTTCCGGTTTCTCGATCGATTTTGGAGCGGATCGTTCAGGGGAGCGAACACCAGTTGACTATGGTTAATGCCCTGCTCGACGCTCACGCTAGCGAGGTGAAAGGTATTGTTATCAATACTGTACCGCTGCATTTGCCGTCTTTAGCTTCAGCCATTGTTGCGGATTTAGAACCGATGCTGGCCAAAAATCAAGCAACTTTGACTCAGGATATTCCGGCGGATTTGCCACAAGTCAATGCCGATCGCCAACACTTGCAGCGGGTGCTAGAAAATCTGTTGACTAATGCTATTAAACACAATCCTCCGGGAGTCAATATAACTTTTAAAGCCGAGGTAATTGAAGTTGAAACAGTGCTAAGTTATGAAGAAAATTTACAGCCTTTAACATCGCCCAATAATCCGCTTGCCCGCTGTATCGCTAACCGGATATCTGCTGCGGGCGATCGTCTTGGGATGTGCGAAACAAGCCAGAAAAATCAGGAAACCCTGGCCAAATTTCACATCGACGGCAGTTGCAAGATGCCCCGCTATCAGGGTCAAATTGGCAATATCGGCAGCAAATTGCCCGGAGTCACCGTAAAAATGGTTCGCTGTACTGTAACAGATAATGGAGTGGGAATCAGCGCCAAACAGCGGGAATCTCTGTTTGAACTTTACGTTCAAGACCCTAATAGCCGACAATTAACAGGGCTGGGTTTGGGCTTGTACCTCTCCAAGCAAATTATCAAAGCTCACGGCGGCGAAATCGGCGTCGAAAGCACTCCCGGCGGTGGCTCGACTTTCTGGTTTTCGCTACCTGCTGTCAACTCGGACGATCGATCTTTGTCTATCTAAAATCTAAAATCTAAAATCTAAAATGCTATGAACTATTTGGGCAATGCAAAATCCGTTCAGGCGTTAACGGTTTACGAGGTGTGGCGCGATCGCTTCCTCCGAGAGCGGCTGCGCCCTGCCGTCGGAATTGCCATCTTTTTTGCCTTCACAATAACGGTCTATTTTCTGGGCGAAAGATTCTTCGCTCGCCAGGAGTTTAAAAGTGTTTATTTGTATACGAGCGCTGCTGTAGAATTGGGTTTGTTGACCTGTTTTGTGTTGCAAAAAACCTCCTTCGGACAGCGCTATCCCGGTTTGCTATTTTTGGCTTTTTCGTGGTCGCTGACGGTGGTTGTACAGCTTGGGCTAGCTGTCGCACAAGCCGGGGAATTACCAATTTTTACCTGGATTTTAGCGTTTCTGATCCAAGCTACGCTGATCCCCGTCCGCTGGCGCCTCCACCTGATTTCTCAACTCGGCGTTTTGTGTTGCCACGTCGGGATAAATTTGGTTTTAAATCTAAGTTTTGCTAAGTATACTCCTTTTAAGTTGACCGGGTTGTACTTATATTTGTTTTGGATTTGTTTGATTTGCGATTTGTCGGTTTATTGGTACGAATGTCTGCAACGGAAAGAGTTTAGTACCAGGCGTGAGTTGGAATCTGCTTACCAGCAGTTGGAGGTGGCGGAAGCGAAGTACCGCAGCATTTTTGAGAATGCCGGCGAGGGAATTTTTCAAAGCACTCCTGACGGCCGCTACATTACTGCAAATCCAGCTTTGGCGCGGATTTACGGCTGCGATTCCCCGGAAGAAGTGACGGCAAAGTTTACTGATATTGAGCGACAGTTGTATGTCGATCCGGCTCGCAGAAATGAGTTTTTGCGAGCGATCGAGGAAAGCGGCACAGTATCGGATTTTGAATCTAAAATTTACCGCTCAGACGGCAGTATTGTCTGGATTTCTGAGAAGGCGCGGGCTGTACGGGACAGCAGCGGCGCCGTGCTTTATTATGAGGGCTTAATTGAGGATATCACGCAGCGCAAACAGGCACAAGAATCGCTGCGGCTGTTTATCCACGCTCTTTCTCACGACTTGCGAAACCCGGTGGCGGGAATGTTAATGGTGCTGAAAAATTGGCAGACAAAACCTGGGGATTCGATCGCAATTCCCCGTTCTGTTTTGGAGCGGATGATTCAAGGTAGCGAGCAGCAATTGCGCTTGATAAATTCGCTGTTGGAAGTTCACGCCGGGGAATTGCGCGGTTTGGTTCTGCACTTCGATGCCGTTGATTTGAGGGCGGTAGTTGAAGCTGCTGCGACAGATTTGGAGCCTTTAATGAATGAAGGGAAGGCTACTTTTAAAAATTTGGTGCCGGATGATTTGCCAGCCGTGAAGGCTGACAAGACTCAGTTATGGCGCGTCTTATCTAATTTAATTGCTAATGCTTTGAAACACAATCTGCCGGGACTAAATTTAACAGTTTCGGCTCAAGTAATCAAGGCGGATAAATTAATTATAAATCAAAGCACAGCAAAACAAGACACCGACAAATTACCGCTTACCAATCCACAATCCCCAATCCCCAATTCCCCGAGTAATATGATTTACTGTACCGTTGAAGATGACGGGGTGGGAATATTGCCGGAACAGTGCGAACATCTTTTTGACCTTTACGTTAGGGGCGATCGATCCCGACACTCCGTCGGTTTGGGTTTGGGTCTATATCTTTGTCGCCAAATCATTGGTGCTCACGGCGGCCAAATTGGGGTAATTAGCACTCCCGGTGCTGGAGCAAGTTTTTGGTTTACTTTGCCGCTGGCTGAGAATTTACGGTAATTTTTTTGTATTTTTAATTACATTTTATCTAGCAATTGTGCCAGATATTTAGAACTTTATTACTTGCTGAAACCCTTGCGAAATATGCTTCTTCCTTCTGTCTGCGGCTATACTTTTGTTGTGCCGTCGCAGGTGCTTTTTGTGTGGTTCCAGGCAAATCTGTCGATCGGACTATTTCGATCGGACTATTGATATTAATTTAAAAGCGTGGTATACTTCCCAAAAGTTTTTAAAGGAAAAATAAATTTTAGATCTTCACATTTTCTTTAGAAACATCATTTAATCTAGAAAATCTCTAAAACTAGATAAAAAATATGCAATTTATGTTTATCGAGCAAAGCTCAGGAAATACAGCTAAAGACAATGCAGCTAAGTACGACTCAGCTAAATATAACGAGCGGTCGTTCTCAACTTTAATGCGGGCGCTCCGTCTTTCCCAAGGTTACTTTTCTTTCGTTTTAGTCCACTGCAACTCGCTAACTTTGCGGCAGCAAATAGTCGATCGGCTGCAAGCAAATTGTCCCGTGAAACCGCGGCAACTGTTTTTGCCCAAATCGGCGACAACTCTCTACGCGACAATCGCAGCAGAAATAGACGGCGAAAAGCCTCCAGCTTTAATGCTCCTCGGTTTGGAATCCGTGGAGCCGATCGATAGATTGCTCGTTTCTACCAACCTATTATGCAGTGAATTCAGCAAAAAATTTTCGTTTCCCCTCGTCTTTTGGGTGACTGATGATCTCCTGAGAAAAATCATTCGCACCGCCCCCGATTTATACAATCGGATGACGACAATTAGATTCATCAGTAATTAGTAATCAGCCCATCGATTTTAGATTTTAGATTTTTAACAGTCAACAGTCAACATTTAACAGTCAACAGTCATTAGTCAAGTGTTAAATTCCGCTTCCCAAATCAGGACTAATTCTCGCGCCGCCGCAGTTCCCTCAGCAGGAAAACCTGCCAAAAAGTCTTTATCCGCCCCCACGTCGTAAGGCCCTTCCTTAAACTCCAAAATCACAGTATCCTGTGTCAAAGCTACTAACGTGTGAATAGTGCCCTCTGGCAGTTCGACAGCGCGAGTCGGGCCGGCCGCGCTGACTCGCAAGGAGCGCAGGATTTGACCGTTTTCGTTCAAAATAACAATACCGACTTCTCCTTGAATCACCACAAAAAACTCAAAACCGTTAACAGCAGGCGGGCGGAGGTGTTGGTGAGGGCGGACGTAAGTGCCTGGTTGCAACACGTTGACAAACCGCTGCACTTTTTCAGACAAATCGTGGAAATTGTAGTTTTGTCGCTGGCGGGGACTGCGCCGGGAGGAAGCGGCAACTTCGTCTAGCAATTCTTGCGTCAGCAATTTGATCGGAGGGGACTGCACAACAGATATCCTGTATTTAATAGTTTATGAACAAATGGGCTAGTCTGGGATCATCGTTATCAGCATCTCTTGACACATGGAAATCGCAACTCAGGTGCGTATCACTAAGGCAATGCGTTTGTCAAGTATCTTTAGAAAAAGTATTAGCCCGATGGCCCTTTCAACTATTCTAGTCTGCGCCAGTAGCGTTTCTGCCTCTGAACCGAGGCCGGCACTGTTAATTCAGCAGGAATTCCCACAGCAGCAACTTAAAGAAGAAATTCGCGATCGAGTTCAAGAAGAAGTTGACATTGCTTTCGGGCGCACGGCGGTACTGCTGAACGGGCTGATAATTGCCCTAACTTTGTTTCCGACAGCAGCCGGAGTCGGGGTTTGGTTTCTGTTGAGCAAATTGTCCAAGCAGACAACAATTGCCCGCCAAGAAATTGAAAGTCTTCATTACGATACAATCTCTCAATTAAAACTATTAATTTCGGACGCTGAAACTATTTTAGGGGAAATTCAACAGCAAAGTCATCCGGCAGAGGCAGAAACAGACCTTTTATTCCCCGATGCCCAAATTCAAGAGTTTGCTCCGGTTAACTATGGCAATTACCAAAAGTTATTGACGGCCGGCGACTATGCTAAACAGGGAGATGCTTGTTTCTTTGAAAACCGTTATCAAGATGCGATCGCAGCTTACGATCAGGCGCTGCAAATTCAGCCGGATTTAGCCGATACTTGGAATAACCGAGGAGTAGTGCTCACGAGAATGCAGCGGTATCCAGAGGCGATCGCCTCTTACGAACAAGCTACTACAATTCGCCCCAATTATCCCGACGCTTGGAACAATCGAGGCGTGGTATTGTTGGAGTTGCAGAAGTACCAGGAGGCGATCGGCTGTTACGAACAAGCAATTCAAGCCAAACCCGATTATGCCGATGCTTGGAACAACCGAGGCGTTGCTTTTTCCAAAATGCAGGAGTACGAACAAGCAGTAATTTCTTACAATCAAGCCCTACAAATTAAAAATGATTATACAGACGCTTGGAACAATCGAGGCGTTGCACTCTCCAAATTGCAAAAATACGAAGCTGCGATCGCTTCCTACGACAATGCTGCTAAAATCCGGCCTGATTTTTACAGAATTTGGTACAATAAAGCCCGATGTTATGCCCTACAAGGTAAAATTGAATTAGCAATTGAAAATTTAAAGCGCGCCCTCAATCTCAATCCGAATGTGTGTAAAGAGTTGGCAAAAAGTGAAGCTGATTTAGAAAAAATTCGCGAACACGACGCATTTAAGCAGTTGATTAATTGAGCGGAACTAAGTAGATGAGTGGGAAAATACATACAGCCTATTCCAGGTTTATGAAGTGTAGGGACAAAGGTTTTCGCCTTTTCCCTACGGGGATAGAACGATAGGCGGGGGTACTTCATAAACATAGAATCTGCTTTCAGTAGTCAAAAGCGAGTGAAACGAAGCTATTGGCTTTCGGTTCTGGCAGTTGTACATTCGGTTATACAGCAAGGTTTATTTGTGCCTACCTACTTACTTCTGTTTGATTACTACCAAAGTAATGTCATCAAATACTTTTTGCTCCCCCATGTATCGCCGCACGTCGTCAATAACAGCTTGCTTGATTTCTGCTGCTGACTGTCCCCTGTTAATGGCAACAACTTCAATCAATGGCTCAAT
>NZ_JAUBQB010000168.1:0-2869 GCF_036701035.1 Microcoleus sp. Pol7_B2
CACGCTAACTTACTCTCCATTTTTGGAAACAATACCTAATTTACCAGGGTTTGAGCCTTAACTGAACCGTATTGGATTAGTCCTGACGAAATTCTGAGGTTTCCTCAAGGCAAGTGCGTCATCACTTCACCGGCCTACGCAACGGGAACGGAAGCTTTATTTCCCTACCCTCTCAAGATTCCGGTGCGGCCCGGCGACATAAAACGAGCCAAAGAGTCTGAAGAACTGTGGGACAGCAGCATCAGACCGCAGCTTGAAAGGCGGGCGAAAGCTTTGTCAGTAGAGCAGCAGACGGGTAAACTGCTCAATATAGATGAAGAGCTGGATCAGCGGATTCGATTCGCTTACCAATTGCTGCCACATCCGAACGATCCAGAAGAACCCGTGACTGTGGCTGATGTTAAGTCGCCTGTTAATGCTGCTGGTGCGAACAGCGCGGCTGAGAAAATAGCGGTTGGCAATATTCGGAAAAAACTCAAAACTCTGTCCTTTGGTGGCGATAGATGATGGAGCAAACTAAACAATTTTTGGCTGACATTTTGATTGTTGACGATATTCCCGCTAACATTCAACTACTCTCTCAATTGCTAATTGAAAACGGTTACAAAGTCAGGAAGTTGATTAGTGGAGAGCGAGCTTTAAAAGCAGTAGAGTTGCAAGCGCCAGACTTGATTTTGCTAGACATAAAAATGCCCGGTATGGATGGTTATGAAGTCTGCCGTCAACTTAAAGCATCTGAAGCTACTTGTGATATCCCTATAATTTTCATCAGCGCTTTAGATGACGTATTTGACAAAGTAAAAGGGTTTGAGGCGGGCGGTGCTGACTACATTATAAAACCTTTTGAGCCTGTTGAAGTGTTGGCGCGGGTATCTGCCCAACTTAAAATGCAGCGCTTGCAGCAGCAACTTCGCTGCGCTAACGTGCAATTGGCTGCACAAAATGTTCAGCTAAGCCAGGAAATTCAAGAAAGACAGCAAGCAGAAGCCAATTTAAGAATGCTGTTGCACGCTGTTTCGCACGATTTGCGATCGCCTCTATCAGGAATGTCGCTACTGCTGCGAAGTCGCCTCAATGATGCTGGCAGCAACATTGTTATTGATAGGCGAACTATGGAGGTTATGGTGCAAAGTTGTTCGCGCCAACTCCAGTTGATTGAGTCACTAACAGCAACACAACAGTTTGATGTGAAAAGTGCTTCTTTAGCCATGAAGCCGCTGTCGCTGCCCACTTTAGTCCAAAATATTCTTATTGAAAGATTACCAATTCTCAACCAGCATCGAGTCAAGGTTAAGCAGCTTTTTGCAGCAGATTTGCCTTTAGTCAATGCTGATGCCCAGCAGCTCTGGCGGGTGTTTGGCAATCTGATCGACAATGCTGTTAAATACAATCAGTCTGGGTTTATTTTGACTGTAGAAGCTAAAAAGGAAGGTGAGAGGGTTCGCTGTACGGTTGCAGACAATGGGGCAGGAATTTCTCCTCAGCAATGTGCAAGATTATTCGAGCCTTATACGAGGGGAGTTGGAGTTAGTTTAAGGCAAGGATTGGGATTGGGACTTTACATTTGCAGGCAAATTGTTGAGGCTCACGGCGGAGAGATTGGCGTTGATAGCGAATTAGGAAAAGGAGCGAGGTTTTGGTTGACATTGCCAAAGTTTGAAGATTGACAAGATGCCATAATTTGCTACGCGATAGCTACGCCTCAAAAACCACTTATTTTAGAACAATTAGAAGCTGCATTCCAACGGCTAAGCCAGCCCCAAACGCAGTGCTTTAACGGCAGCCTGGGTGCGATCGCTCGCTTCAAATTTAGCTATAATCATCTCTACATGACCTTTGGCGGTGTGGACGCTCATTCCTAGTTGAGCAGCGATTTGTTTATTGCTTTTACCCTCAACTAGCTGCTGCAAAACCTGCATTTCCCGTTCTGTCAGCTTGATGTCGTCATTCGCATAGCTATCGGGCAGTGGCGTTTTGAGATTTTGCAGCACGCAGTCGGCAATCTTAGGGTCTAGGTAACTGCCACCTTCTTGCACAGTCGTAATCGCTGCTAGAAGTTGTTCTGCGTTAGTGCCTTTAACGCAGTAGCCGTGAGCGCCGCTGGACAAAGCCGCCATAACCTGAGTTGGATTGCTGTGGTGGGTGAGCATCAGGATACGAGTATTGGGCAGTGCGGCTCTGATTTGCTGCGCGGCTGCAATACCGTCGATTCCGGGTAAGTCAATGTCCATCAGCACGATGTCTGGTTGGTGTTGCAGTGCAGCACTGAGGGCTTCGTTGCCGTTAACAGCTTGTGCGACAACTGTTAAATGGGGTTGGTTATTGAGGATATGCTGTAGACCGAGCTGCATCATCGGGTCATCTTCAACTATCAGGATGGTTTTTAGTTGGCTTGTTTTTGGTTGGGTGGCGGTAGTTGCAGTCACGGCTAAGATTCCTACTACATTTTATCCATAGTCTATTGTTTTTCCTCATATTAAAGAGTGTCATCCTCCTATGGAGAGAAGAAAAGTATTGATTTTTGGGCAATTTCGTCGGAAGGTGGATGTCTCTCGATAGGAGGATGGTAATAAAGTCGATTCTCCCGAGTTTTAGGTGATCAGAAAAATTCTAGTGATGCGGCCCGAAAAGCCCGCGCGAGAGGCTCACACTACCGTTCCCACCACAAATCCAGAAGAGCTATACACAGTCTGAACAGATTATATCGACACTTCGTTGACTTCATCCAAATTGATTTCATCCAAATTGATTTCATCCAAATTGATAGCTGTTGCTACTTCCTTCGGTTGAGGTGTTACAGCACTTCCGGATGTTATGAGGTACAGTAGCAGCAATTAGCAAACCAGTTTTTGAGATGTTTGGGATTCAT